>JANMME010000808.1:0-2903 GCA_031373015.1 Saprospiraceae bacterium | reverse complement strand
GTTTGGCTACGCCATGCTGCAGCGGGTTTTCCATTTCATTGCGGAAACGCCCACCTGGACCTCTAATATCGCCAACAAATACCTCCCTGCTGCCCGTTTGAGTGGCGAAATAACGCCTGAGTATCTGGGTGTTGGCTACATCATCGGCCCACGCATTGCCGGGGTACTGGTGGCAGGTGGTGTGCTGGCCTGGTTTGGCCTCATTCCGCTTTTGGCGACGCTGGTGCCGCCCGATGTGATTGCTGCTCAGCTGGATAAGCTCGACTTGATGAACCCGGCGGTGGCCAGTGCGCGCTTTGGCTGGGATCCTGCCGCCCATTCCTTCACCAACATGTCGGAGGCGCTTTATCGCGCTTATATCCGTCAAATTGGCGCAGGCGCTGTGGCGGGGGCAGGCTTTATTACACTTGTCAAAACCCTGCCGACGATCATTTCCTCGTTCAAAGACAGCATCGGTGACATGCGTAACCGCGATAAATCAGTGGCCGTGGCACGCACCGAGAATGACCTTTCCATCAAAGTCGTCGGCATTGGAAGCCTTGCGCTGATATTGCTCATGGCCGTTTTGCCCAGCATTCCGGGCGATAGCATTATGAGCAAACTGCTCATCGGGCTGCTGGTGATCATATTTGGCTTTTTTTTCGTGACCGTTGCCAGCCGCATTGTGGGCATTATTGGCAGCAGCAACAGTCCTATTTCGGGCATGACCATCGCCACCATCATGGGCACTGCCCTTGTGTTTATCGGGGTGGGCTGGACGGGTAAGGTCTTTGAGCCTATGGCGCTCGTGGTGGGCAGTATGGTCTGCATCGCAGCGGCCAACGCTGGGGCGACCTCACAGGATTTGAAAACGGGCTATCTGATTGGCGCAACGCCTCGTTATCAACAGATTGCGCTGTTTATTGGCGTGATCGTGTCCTCCATGGTCATTGGCGCGACGGTTCTTTTTCTCGACAATCCCACGGCCGACATGCGTGCTCTGGGCATTGAACACGCGATTGGCGAAAAATTCAATGCGCCCCAGGCAACGCTCATGGCAACGCTGATTAAGGGCTTGCTTTCGTTCAATTTGGACTGCTCGTGGGCCTCTTTGTTGCTATCACTATGGAACTTTGTGGGGTGAAGTCCTTGTCTTTTGCAGTAGGTCTATACCTGCCGCTTAGCACCACTTTACCCATCTGGATTGGGGGCGCGCTGAAAGGCTTGACCGATTGGTGGGCCAAAGCAAAGGGCGAAGTAGCAGAAGATGCAGAACTGGGCAAAGGAAGCCTTTTTGCTACCGGTTTAGTGGCCGGCGGTGCGCTGGCGGGGGTGATTGTTGCCCTGTTCCAGGCCTCCGACGGCACGGCAGCGGCCCTTGAAAAGGTGAACGCTGAGCACAGCATTGCAGGCGTGATTGGCGCCAATGGGTACAATATTATGGGGGTGGTGTGTTTTGGGCTGTTGGCGTTCTTCCTGGTAAGGGCGGCTAGGAAGAAGTAAAAAGAAAGTGGAACACGGATGACGCGGATTAGACACGGATTTTTCAGATAACAAATCCGTGTCTAATCCGGGTCATCCGTGTTCCACTCGTTTTGAATCGCACATCATGCGCAATCTAAATCCACCCTGAAATACCCATCACATTCGGTGATGGCGTAATTGCCTGGGAGTAAATTTTTCCCGAAGAGGTTCAAGCCTTTGGCAATTTCGGATGGAATCGGGCAAGCCTCTTTCATGGCCAAAACTCCTTTGCGGAAATGTTGGCGATACAATTGAATGCAGAGAAATTCCCGGAAAAAGAAAAGCGATATTTTACTGTCGGGCGCGGCAGCAATTTGCCCAAAGGTCAGTTGACACGCTTTCTTTTTTGGAAGCGTCCGAAATGAGTTAGTGCCTGTGATTCTGCAAATGCCTGTGCCATTACAGTCCATGCTTGGTGAGCCGAACACGACATCGCAATGCATCACTTTTGAAGGGTAGGCGGTTTTGTTTGGGAAAATAACGGGTAAAATCGGTTCTACTGTTTGCCCACGAAGGTTAGGGCGCCCAGCACTTAAGACTTGGGTCATTGCAGTGTTTGTAAAATTGTAATCAGATCGGATTAAAAAAAACAGCTGCTCAGCAATGAAGCAATATGACCGGGGGGGCACAACAGCTGCTGCAAAGGAAGCAATAACCGTTCCAAAAGCAAATCCAACAGGCCCACTAATTGATTTATTTTTACAGGCCACTACAAATCCACGCCTAAAACAACTCCAGTTCTGTAAAAATCTTTCCCAAAAAAGCCGAATGACACATCAACCCGGAGGGGGCGGATCGCATTTATGCCAATATTTTCAAAGCCCCAATTGAGTTCCCAATAAGGCAATTTACCTTTAAAAGCGGAGTCGAGAGACGGCTGGTCAGCATAGTACAAATTCGCCCCGAACACTTCTTTCCAGTTCAATTTGCGCAGCAGGGGGATTTTGTCCAAAAGCCAGCCTTCCAGGTGGTGCTGGGCATGGATTTCTGCATAAGGCTGGTCGGTAGCGTAAGCGTAATAGGGCAACAGGAAGAAACTGCGCACATAGGTGTCGGGTGTGCCAAAAATGGTCTGATTGCCCGAGGCATGGTGCAAATCCATGAACGACAGATTTTTGTGTCGCAGGAAATATCCGCCGCCTGCGCTCCATTCGGTTTTGCCAGCCAATCCCCACGAGAGTTCATTCTGCCGAATTTGCAGGCGCAACAAGTCAAAATCTGCCCAATTGTCTTTGCCAATCGGCAAGGCTTTTCGATAGTTCAGGATGAATTCAGGCCATTCGGAACTGCTGTAAGAACGAAATTTTGGATAACTGCTGTACTGCTGTTTGGGTCGAAAAACCAATTGGGCTTCTAGGACAAAAAGATCAGAGGCGGGAAAGGCGGCTGGATCGCCGACG
>JANMME010000799.1:0-3355 GCA_031373015.1 Saprospiraceae bacterium | reverse complement strand
TGCCCAAGTAATTGAGGGCGGCAGTGCCATCTCCCCACATCGGGCCACCACCTCCGCCGCTGCCTGGCGGGCGGTCTGCACGCCAGCGCGTACCGTTGTTGCTAAAAAACCATTCTTTTAGGTAGTCGCCATTGAGTTGCTGCACGTTAGGATAGATACCCCAACTCACCCCGTTGATGAACAATCGCACATAATTTGCCCTTGCGGCTGGCACGTGTCGCCTGATTTGATGCAGGTACGACACCTCCCGCATGAAAGAGGCATCTTCAAACGCGTTATTGAGGTTCAAGGTCGAATACCCCTTCAAATCTTGTCCCGCCACCGCGTAGTCCATTGCAATGTTGAAGGATTTTTTGTCCGAATTCTGCGTCTGCGAATAGGAAGTTTGGCCCTTGAACCGCAGCCCCACGTTGAGGAATGTATCGCCTTCCACGACCAAGGTTGCGGGCAGGTCTGTCTTGCTCTGATAGTTGTTTTTCAACTGTTGCCAATAGTCGGGTTGCGAGAACCAAAGATGAAACTCGCGCAAGGTGCTTTCGTCGTAAAGCCCTTCTGAAACCCGCCCATTGGTGTAGAGTGTGTGCTCATTTTCAGCAAAATACATGCTGTTTGGGAGGTTTTGTCCCGAAATGTTTTGAGTCAAAAAAAGAATTGTCAACAGAACTGGAAAGGATATGTTTTTCATAGAACAAACTGGTTTGATACACATTTTAGCGGTTTAGGAGGCCGAAAGTTAGAAAGATTTGTAGGGCTACATCTGCAAGTAGTTTGTTTGCGATACAAGAAAAAACCCCCTTAATCATTAAGACTAAAGGGATTAGCAAAAGAAAAAAGTGTCGTTATAATAATCTTGGCTTAGCCGCCGTGACCATGATGGCCACCGCCGCCGTGACCGCCTCCATGACCGCCGTGGCCGCCGCCGTGACCAATGGTATCGTTCGGGTTATGGATGGTGTCGTGTACGTGCAGCGTGTCATGCACATGGAGACTGTCATGGTGAATCCACAACGAATCATGTACATGTAGGGAATCATGATGATGATGGTAAAGGGAGTCATGAACATGCAGACTATCAAGCCCACACAAGGAGTCGCCATGGTGACGGCCGCTGCCACCACGGTCAGAAGAAATCAAATCTGCGCTGCCGTTGGTCAAAGTCAGTGCATCTTTTTGGCAGGAAAAAAAGATCACCATAAGCCCTACCGCGAGGGGGAAAAGCAAATTCTTCATTAAAAAATTATGGTTTGTGAAAAGGCGGGATTGCCTTGCTCCCTTACTACACGGCGGTAACGGCAGAGGGGTTGCGCGAACCGAAAAAAAAGTTGCCCAGCCTTTATCTTCGCACTATGGAAGATTTGCTGCAAAAACTCGATCAACTTTACCGCTTGCCCGAATCTGTACGTTCGGAGTTTATAGAGGCATGGCGACCCTTAAGCTTCCCGAAAGGCCACACTCTTTTGCGCGAAGGGAGCATCAACCACTACCTGTACTTTATTTCCAAAGGCGTTGCCCGGATTTATTATTACAAACACGAGCGTGAAGTGACGGAATGGCTCGCGCTTGATGGTTCGTTTTTTTTCTCGACTCGCAGCTTTTTTGAGCGAGTACCCAGCCACCTTGCCATCCATCTCCTTGAAGCTTCCGAACTTTTTGCCCTGCACCACAACGACCTGATGCGGCTTTGCGACCAAAATCACGAAATAGAGAAACTATTCCGCCGCATGGTCACCAGTTCTCTGCTGCTTTCGCAAACCCGCATGGAAAGCATTCAATTCGAGACAGCTCAACAGCGCTACCAACGCCTCTTGAATCAAAATCCAGACATTGTGCAACGCGTGTCCTTGGGCCACATCGCTTCCTTCCTCGGCATCACACAAGAAACGTTAAGCCGGATAAGGGCACAGCCTTTTACCTTAGACGGCACATCCTAAATATTTCGTGCTGCGATTACTTTTTGACATTTGTCAAAACACTTGGCCCTACCCTCTCCCCACCTTTGTACCATCATCGCTGCGCAGCGGTTTTTTCATTCACTGTGGCTGTTTCACAGGTGTTTTTTTGACAGGATTTACAGGATAAACAGGATTGTGGCACCGAATTGTCGGCTTTGCCGACAACCCCGCTTAAATCCTGTTTATCCTGTAAATCCTGTCAAAAAAATGCTTGTCAACAACTGCTCATTTTCTTTCTGACAATGAAAAAATCGCTCTTCTCCTCGCTCGCAACCCTGCTCCTCTTACATACCGCAGGAATCGCCCAAAACAACTTGCCGCAACTCGGCAAAGCACCGCTCAAAAAAGTCATCGCTGCCATGACCGAAGAGGAAAAAGTCCACCTCGTCATAGGCACCGGGATGCGCATGAGTGACATCAATGCGGGCGCCGCCTCCGCCAATAAGCCTGCTACCACTACAGCCCCTAACCTCTCTACCAACGTGACGGGCGCCGTTGAGGGTGCAAGTTTTGCCACTGGAGAATCCAAGGTCCCCGGCGCAGCGGGCATTCTGTATGAAGTGCCGCGCTTGGGCATTCCATCCCTTGTTCTGGCCGATGGGCCGGCTGGGCTTCGCATCAATCCGAACCGCCAAAGCGACCCTAAAAACACTTATTACTGCACAGCCTTTCCAGTAGCCACATTATTGGCATCCTCCTGGGACGTAGCCCTCGTCGAAAAAGTAGGAGCAGCCATGGGCAATGAGGTGCATGAATACGGCGTGGACATCCTCCTTGCACCGGCACTCAACATCCACCGCAACCCGCTCGGCGGGCGCAATTTTGAGTATTATTCCGAAGACCCACATGTGGCTGGCAAGATGACCGCAGCCATTGTAAACGGGGTGCAATCTCAAGGCGTAGGCACTTCCATCAAGCACTTTGCCGCCAACAATTCAGAGAGCAACCGTATGAAAATCAATACAGTAGTGAGCGAACGAGCCTTGCGCGAAATTTACCTGCGCGGCTTCCAAACAGCGGTGCGGGAAAGCCAACCTTGGACGGTCATGTCTTCTTACAACAAGATAAATGGGGTGTACACTTCCGAAAGCAGTGAACTCTTAAGCACTATTTTACGCAACGAATGGGGCTACAAAGGCTTCGTAATGAGCGATTGGTTTGCCGGGCAAAACGCCCCAGCCCAATTGAAGGCTGGCAACGACCTCATCATGCCAGGCAC
The DNA here is from genome assembly GCA_031373015.1 of Saprospiraceae bacterium. Lineage (GTDB taxonomy): Bacteria > Bacteroidota > Bacteroidia > Chitinophagales > Saprospiraceae > M3007. Next base: position 184 of record JANMME010000799.1, on the reverse strand, counting down.
GCCAAAGCAATTCGAGGCCGTGATGGCAGCGCTTAAAACAGGCGAACTCAGCCAGGCAGATCTTGGTCGCAACGTGGAGCGCGTTCTGACCATCATGCTCCAAACCCCGACATTCAAAGGGTATAAAGCCTCCAACAAGCCCGACCTTACAGCGCATGCCCAAGTCGCCCGGGCCGCTGCTACG
>JANMME010000205.1:0-4976 GCA_031373015.1 Saprospiraceae bacterium | reverse complement strand
CTCCGCCAAATCCTCGATCCGAATATCCGCACTTCCGGCCAGATCCGCCGCAGTCCGCGCTACTTTCAAGATCCGGTCATACGCCCGGGCAGAAAGTTGCAAACGCTCCATAGCCGTTTTCAGCAGTATCAACCCTTCTGGTGTGAGTTTGCACACTTCGCGCACCATACGCCCCGGCATTTGCGCATTGCTATACACGTCTTTCAAATCTTTGAAACGCTCGTCCTGCACGGCTCGAGCGATGAGCACCCGCTCTCTAATGGCCTTGCTGTCGAGTTTGGCGCGTTCTGTGTTGGTGAGTTCGTCATAGCTCACGGGCGTCACCTCCACATGCAGATCAATGCGATCCAGCAGCGGCCCGGAAATCTTGGAGACATAGCGTTTTACCACGCCGGGGCCGCACACGCATTCTTTTTCGGGGTGGTTGTAGTAGCCGCAAAGACAGGGGTTGTGGTGAATAGATGTCTATTTTCCCCTGTGGGGTTTAATGTTTTTATTCCTTCAACAAGGATTTTAAACCCATTAAACCATAGAGCGGGATATTCACGAAATCATCACTTTGGATGAAATTTCTAGGGGAAGCCCGCAGCAGCAATTTCGGTTGAAATTTGTCGGCATAACTTCGGAGGCTTTTCGTGTTGCGGTTGGTGCCACTTTTCACTTCCAAGGGATAAATTTCATTATTCCATTGAAAAACAAAATCGACCTCCGCTTCTCTTTCGGAGGACCAATAAAAAAACTCAAAGGGTAAAGCGTCAAAAAGTTGACCTTCCCGACGGGAAAACTACTCGTTTTGCCCAAACTGACCCCCAAAAGCGACCCCGCAGCGATGAGATGAAACGAAGGCGTTTGTTCTTGAAAATATTTCAGACTGGTGAGGGCTTCAGGGCAAATTTGAATTTCGTCAAAACAAACCAAGGTGTCCTCGGCAACCACCTTTTTACCTAAAAACAAACCGATGTTTTCAATGATTTTTTGAGGGGAAAGTTCATGGGTAAAAATCGTTTTGAGGTTTGGCACTTGTTCAAAATTCAGATAAACGTAGTTTTTATACTCGTTTTTGCCAAATTCGTTGATGAGCCAGGTTTTACCTACTTGTCGCGCACCCTGCAAAAGCAAAGGTTTTCGCCGCAGGTCTGATTTCCAGGCTAAGAGGTTTTGGTACAAACTCCTTTTCATGCACAAACTTTTAGTTCAAAACAAAGGGCAAATTTAGCAACCCATCTGTGAAAAAATGTAAAGCCAAGTCAAATTAATGTGTGGAAAAATGTAAATTAATACCAAATTCATGTGTGGAAAATGTAAAAACCCTACCCCGCCCACCCCTCTCTATCCAAATTCCTGTAATGTATCGCCTCCGCCAAATCCTCTATCCGGATATCAGGACTGCCCGCCAAATCGGCAGCCGTGCGCGCTACTTTCAAAATCCTGTCATACGCAGGAGCCGAAAGTTGAAGCCGTTCCATCGCCGTTTTCAGCAGAATTAACCCTTCCGGCGTCAATTTGCACACTTCCCGGACCATCCGACCCGGCATTTGCGCATTGCTGTACACGTCTTTCAAATCTTTGAAACGCTCGTTTTGCACGGCACGGGCCAAGAGCACCCGCTTGCGGATTTCCGTGCTGTCGAGTTTGGCGCGTTCGGTGTTGGTGAGCTCGTCGTAGCTCAGGGGGGTCACTTCCACATGCAGGTCAATACGGTCGAGCAGGGGGTCAGAGACGCGTTCTTTTGTCTTTACTTTCAAAATTTTAAACGTCTTTAGCAAAAGAAATCATATCTAATTTGATGATTTCCCAATATTTACCTTTTAAACAAATAGGATCAAAATCTTCGTCAGCACGAGAGAAATTTGTGAAATTTGTTTTAATTAATCCTTCATTATGCGTGTATGGATAGCGTATTTTGTGTAAAGCCATCATTTCTTTAAAAGAATAATCATTCATCAATTCATGTATATCCCAAAAATCTTTTTTTCTGCCGCCCCGTGAAATGACATCTGTTTTCATGGCAATAATTTCTTCTACAGTAGCTAATCTGACATCGTCGATTATGACAGCCTCTTGAATGAAATCATCAGTATAAAACAGGTCTAACTTAACACAATTATTTTCGTGTTCACCAATGAAATAAGATTTCCCCATTCCGATTTCTTTGTAATCGATTGTATCAACGTACTGATAAGCGGTACGCAGAAAATTATCGATAGCCTTAAAATCAATCGAGTTATAGGCAGCATCGGTAAATAAGTCAATATCTACTGATACCCTATGCCCTTTATGCAGACTTAATGCCGTTCCACCCACTAATCTGAAGGCGTCAAATTCTTTTGATGAGCAGAGCATTTTTAAGCTGCTCAGCAATAAGGGTGAAGCGATATGGTAATGAAGTTTATTTAACACTGGCGTTCAATATATCGTCAATTGTTTTTTGACCGTAAAAACGAGTTATTTCTTCTTTTTCACCGCCATTGCCTCTTTCAAATACCCTTAAAATCACCGTCCTTTTTTGTTTTGACCAATTGATGCCATCAATTTTGGTGTCCCAAAACAAAACAGGTCTAAGTTTAGTCAAATCAGGCTGCTCCGTATTTTGCTTGCGCCTTTCAGTTTCAATATTATAATACGCCTGCAAAATCATAAAAAAGCCTTCTTCAATCCCAAGTGCTTCTTCAATCTTTAGTGCCAATGCCGTATTCATATTCCGTTTGCCTTTGGTAATTGAAACCAATGTCTGGGGAAATTCTTTCAAAGAAAGGGCAAATTGCCCTTTCTTCAGGTGTCTTTGTTCCAACTCCCGCGCGAGGATGAAACCTGGATGAATGCCCTTGATAATGGATATGTAATTATTCATGTCTCAAAAGTAAGCAAATTTGTTTACACAAAAAAGTTGATCATGTAATTTTTTAAAATTCCGCATGCAGATTTAAGCCAAGCACTCTGACCCAGTGCTATGCTAATGTGTCATTCCGCACTCCACACTCTGCATTTTTACCCGTCGGAGCTTCCCGCTTGCCAAGGCTCGGTGGGGAGGAGTGTAGGAGGGCCGAAATCCTCACCCCGCCCACCCCTCTCTATCCAAACTCCTATAATGTATCGCCTCCGCCAAATCCTCAATCCGAATATCCGGGCTGCCCGCGAGATCAGCAGCGGTCCGCGCCACTTTCAAAATCCGGTCATAAGCCCGGGCCGATAGTTGCAAGCGTTCCATCGCCGTTTTCAGCAGGATTAGCCCTTCTGGCGTTAGTTTGCAGACTTCCCGCACCATCCGCCCCGGCATTTGCGCATTGCTGTACACGTCTTTCAAATCTTTGAAACGTTCGTCTTGAATCGCACGGGCTACCAGCACCCGCTTTCGGATTTCCGTGCTGTCGAGTTTGGCGCGTTCGGTGTTGGTGAGTTCATCATAGCTCACAGGCGTCACTTCTACGTGCAGGTCGATCCGATCCAGCAGCGGTCCTGAAATCTTTGATACATACCGCTTTACCACGCCGGGGCCGCAAACGCATTCTTTTTCTGGGTGGTTGTAGTAGCCGCAGGGACAGGGGTTCGTTGCATAGTTGTCAAATTCGATTGCTGGGCAAAAAACCCTCTAATCCTGCGTATCCAGAGGAATTGAAAACCCTTGGCGATCATCTTCGCAAGGTGAGACTTGATCGTGGATTATCACAACCCGATGTGGCAGTGATCCTAAAAACATCAACGGACATGGTAACAAATTGGGAGCTGAACCGGAACCAGCCGACGGCCAAGTTTGCCAAGGCTATCATCGACTTCTTGGGGTATTTCCCCTTTACAAGTGATGATTGTTCCATCGGAAAGCAACTTTACTACGCCAGGCTCATTAGCGGGAAAACTCAAAAGCAGGTTGCTGACCTGATCGGTTGCGATGAGTCAAATTTGAGGAGGATTGAATTGGATCAGAGGAAACCAATGGAAGAGACGTGGAAGAAAATTCAGAGATTCATTGAAGGTGCGGCGCAAAGCAGAGATGAGTTTTAAGTTTTGGGATGCTGACCTAATACGGGAGGTTGGGCTGTGTTGAGGATTTCTGTGCAGGTTTGATTGGGGCGGGGTGGATGCGGCCTGTGTCCCTTGGCCACCCCAAAAAAACCAACTTGAAAACTCGATGCCTTTTGGGCGATTTCAAAAAATTGAACAGATGCAATTTTTCCATCATCAGGGGCGCTTTAAATTTATACCCCGCCGCCAAACCACTCCTTCTCTCCTGTGCCTTTCCAAATCTCGTAATGGTAAAGCCATTCTGAGCTCCAAGGCACGGTTGTTTCGGCCAAATACATGCTCGGATTCCATTCGTCGTGAGTGTGATACAAGCAAAGAGTATGGTCTGGATTGAAGTGCGGCAGCACCTTTTCTTTTGTGTATAAAAGCCTAGGGTATTTTACAAATACCAATGGCCGATGCCCCAAATTGTAAAAAATGCGGATCCAATATTCCCTACTCATAGGACTGGGGTGCAGATTCAGATCACACATAAGGGTTGTCGATTCAGCACTTTTACGCAGCGAGAACGTTCGAAAAACCTCTTGCCAACTCGGCTGCGGCAAATTCGGTTCATAAAGATATGAGTGCGGGCAAAGTAACCGAATGGCTGCACTTGGATAGGCTGCATGGAGCGTCGAAGCCTGTTCAACGATCCCAATGGGTTGGGAAATAACCATCGGATGAAAATTGGTGTTGCCGGATAATAGTAGGTGCTGTAGTAGTAAGCAGCCCACTTGGTTCTACAGTCAGCCTCGCACTTTCCCGAAGTACTCGCATTTCGTCTCCGGATTGGGCAATTGCACGCTTCATTAAAGTAGCTCCAAAAATCGGATTGCCGTTTCGTGCGATCTCATCCCAACCAGTAAGCATCATAAGATGCTGCAAATCTGCTTTGGCTACCTTCAACCAATCATAAAATGCAACCGCTTTCTGTGGATTTTCATTCCACTTCAGGCGGAATCAGCGCGCGCGGC
>JANMME010000720.1:0-2671 GCA_031373015.1 Saprospiraceae bacterium | reverse complement strand
CAGTTCGGATGTGAGTTTTGACTTTGAAATCAACAGCAATATTTCTGGATCACCGCAAACCCTGAGCACCAATCCGGTGCTCCAAACGAGCCTGACCGACAGCAACCCAGTCACCCTGCGGGCGGTGTTTGAGAGCAATGGGGATTGTGGCATTTTGCCCGATACCATCCGCCAAAACATGATCCTGACTCAAGCCTGTTCGCCGTACACAGCAGTTGCCGATGTGGTGGTTTTGCCTTCGATCACGCTGACCATAGAAGCAGGCGTGGAAGTTCGCTTCCCGGAAGGAGCGGACCTTTGGGTACTAGGCGATTTGCAAATCAATGGTACAGCCAACAATCCTGTGAGAATCAAGAGCCTTCCGAGCGGAAAAGCATGGGGCGGAATCTTTTTGAAAAACACCACGGCGAAGTCCCGGATGAACTTCTTGACCTTGGAAAATGCCAGTGCTGGTACACACCGGTTCTATTTCCCGGCAGCCATTTCGGCTTATCACGCGGATATTGAGCTGGATCATTTGACCTTGACGAATGTGACTGATAATCCCATTTTCGCTCGTTTTTCGGATGTGACATTGACCAATTCTGATATCCGTTCGGTCGTCACAGGTGATGGCATCAATGTGAAACAGGGGAAAGGTCGGGTTGAAAATTGCACGTTCACCGCCCTCGGCACCGTACTGCCCGACATGGACGCGATTGATTTCGATGGCGTGACCGATGGTATTATGCGCAACAACATCATCCACGATTTTCGGGGCGACAACTGCGACGGGCTCGACATTGGGGAGCAGTGTGTCAACCTTCAAATAGAGGGAAATTTTATTTACCACTGTTTTGACAAGGGCATTTCGGTCGGTCAGCAAAGTTCGGCCACGATTCGCAACAACACCATTGCCTACACCGCCATCGGCATTGCGCTCAAAGATCAGTCGCCCGTGACGGTGGATCATTGCACGTTGTTTGGCAATCAAAGCGGTATTTCGGCTTACGAAAAGAACCCCGGCTCTTTGGGTGGGAATGGCATCATTACCAACTGCATCGTCTCTAATGCGGCTTTTGATGCGTTCATCGCCGACTCGCTATCATCGCTGTCTTTGTCCCATTGCCTTTCGGGAACGGATACCCTGACAGGATCGGACAACCTGACTGCCGACCCGCATTTTGTCAATCCGACCCAATATGATTTTCACTTGATGCCCGGTTCGCCTGCCCTCGGTGCTGGCACAGGTGGTACTGATCTCGGTGCCAATCCTCTGCCAAACTACACCGGACAACCACAGGTGATGTTTTCCGAGATACTTTACAACGATACGCTCACCACAACGGGCGAGTTTTTGGAGTTGCATAACCCTGGAAGCCAAGCGGTTGATTTGGGGGGGTACACCTTGTTTGGCGCGGTTGATTTTGTATTTCCTGCTGGCGCGAGCATTGCAGCGGGCGAGTACCTCGTGGTGGCAAAAGATGCGGCGAATTTCCCGGCCAATGCTCCCTACCAGGTGTTTGAATGGACGAGCGGTAAACTCGCTGATGAGGGCGAAAAGATTTTGTTGTTTGACGCGACGGGATTGCTTTCAGATTTCGTTCGGTACAACAACCACGCACCTTGGCCAGAAGGCAGTACCATATTTGGAAAATCCTTGGAGCTCGTCTCCACCGATCTCGACAACCATTTTGCCAGCAGTTGGCAGCCCAGCGGCCCCTTGGGTGGCACACCGGGTGGGCCGAGCAACAGCGTGGGCACTTATTCGCCCAACAACGTCGGAGCAGAATTGGCGGTTTATCCAAACCCTGCGGGTGATTTTGTCCATATTGCGGTTAAAAATGCGACACCCGGGGCTATTTTGCTGCAAATTATGGACTTGAACGGGAAAGTTGTTTTTTCAGAAAAGGCATTTAACGCAAGTGGAATGGTGGTAAAACAAGCGAATTTCGTAGGAATCGCAAGGGGGGTATATGTGGTTTGGGCGCTGGATGCAAAGGGGAATTTGTTAGGTTTGGAGCGACTGGTGGTGGAGCGGTGAAGAGATAAATTACTCAATGGGTCGGCAAATGGTAGTCAGGTGCTTCCAACTTGAAAATACGTTTTACCAGCAGATGGAGTCGAGTGCAAAAGCGGTCTTCCCGCCAATGTTTTGCTTCCAAAGCGAGGCAGAATGCCTGTTGTGTTGCATTTGGGATTCGCATAGTGAGATCGGGCAAATGTAGCAGTAACCAAAGCTCGAAGCAGGGTGTGGTCATGGAAAATTCGTAGTTTCGTTGTCGACAACTTCTGGCAGCAGCAGCAATGTTCTTGACGGGCCATCGGTCACGGTCAATTACGCACCAGAGCTCGTCTCCTTCTTTGATGCTGTACTTATTTCGATATCCATCGAGCAGTTCAATTACATCCTTCGCACTACTCCTAGTGTCCTTTACAGACTTGCCTGCTTTGTTCATTATTTCGCGTCGCTCCAATGGTTCAACTTTAACCAAGCGGCCCAATTGAAGACGTTCCAAGAGTGATTTTATCTGTCGGAAATAGAGGATTTCTGTGTCTGAGCCCTCGGCAGCAATGACGAAAATTACATACGGGTCCTTCGATTGTCCCCCGCTTTTGCGCACCAAGCCTTTGCGTTCTCTTGGCATAGGGCAGGTCAGTTGTCCTTCCAGCCCAACTGGCTGACATCGGC
>JANMME010000683.1:0-4464 GCA_031373015.1 Saprospiraceae bacterium | reverse complement strand
GCCGATGTCGCTCCGTTTCCGAGGCGCCTCGCACCCCTTTGCCCATTGGCAAATCCGTGATGGGAATGTCCTCGAAGTCTTGTTTTCGCCTATCGCCTTGCCCGACAGCAATGTGAACGAACCCGCCTCGCACGGTTTTTTCTCCTTCGAGATCGCCCAAAACCCAGCACTGCCCGAAGGGACGAAAATTGAAAATACTGCCCATATTGTTTTTGATTTCAACCCGCCTATTGTAACGAATACCGTGCGTCAGGCCATCGGAAATTTAGTTGTAACGACAACTGAACCGCAACAACAGGAAGTTTTGTGGGAGGTTTTAGGCAATCCAACCCGAATGACCGCCACATTTATTGCAAAGAAAAGCATAGCGGGAGAAAAAACATTTGCGCTTTTTGGAGCCGAAGGAAAACTGCTCCGGCAAGAAAAATTTGACACGCAGTCATTTGATTTTCAACGAAATGCGTTACCATCTGGGTTGTACTATTTCACAATTAATGATTTGTCGGGCCGGGTGTTTTCAGGGAAAATTGTGATTGCAGATTGAATCACAATGCCAAAACCCGCACACCCCGAATTTTCTCTTTGTCAATCGTCAACCGTATCAAACTGTCAGAAAACACCCGGTCCTAGGAAAAATACTCTACCTAAGGTCTTTGAGGTGAGCAGCAAACCACTCTTGATATTGCTCGGGGGACAGGCCGTTGCTGCATGAACAAAACAACAACATGATTAACTGCCACTTGGGAGACTTTTGCCAGCAAAATTTGGCGGGAGCGCATAGATGGGAAAATTGCATCTTTGAAACAGATTCGAGGAGATCGTTGAAAGCATTATTTCTAAAATCAAGGAGTAAGATACCACCCTATGCTAAGATTTCTTTGGGTCAACAAAATATCAAAAAACGGGCATCCCGCACCCAGCGAAATGCCCGTTCCGAATATCTCAATATCCAAATATCCCAATATCCCAAACCCTACATCCCCCCCAAATCCACCACAAAACATCCCTTATACCCTTTTTTTGCGGCTATTTTCTGTTGCACCGCCGCCGTCTTTGCATCTGAGAATGGGCCAATGATGACCCGGTAAGTGCTTTTATTATACACTTCGTCACGTTCTACACACACCATGGCCTTGAGCGGCCACTCTTGCTGGAGTTTTTTGATGACGGGCAGCACATTGTCCGCGTCGTAAAGGGTGCTGACTTGTACGCCAAACCCCTCTTTCCGGGACTTTTGAATGTCAACCGAGTAAAGTTCAGTGGGCAAGCTGCCGCCCCCGTAGCCTCTGCCCCCAGTTGGTTGCGGATCGTAGTTGTATTGGGCTGGCATTACCGTCCTAGTTGCTCCCCTGGAAGTGAGCAGTTTGGTATTGCCATCCATATCGGCGCCTACTCGGGCAGTGTTGGCGGCCTGCACGACTTCTAGCTTAACGCGGGTCACACCGATTTTGATAAGACCAATTTCTTCCGCAGCAGCGCGGGAGACGTCTGTAACATAGCCTTCCACGTATGGGCCCCGGTCATTCACACGGCAGATGACCGATTTTTTGTTGTCAAGCCTTGTAATCCTTACTTTAGTGCCAAAGGCAAGGGTTTTGTGAGCACAAGTGAATTCATATTTGTCGTATTTCTCGCCGCTGGCTGTTTTTCGGCCATGGAGAGAGTCAGCGTAATAACCTGCTTTGCCGTATTCTTCCTTTTGAATCGCAAAGGAACTGAGCAAAGTCAAGGCGAATAAAGCGGCGAAAGCGAAGAAAGTCTGGCGCATTTGTAGGAGATTTTGATGTTATAGGTTGCTGTTTTTCATGTTCTCGGAGCAAAACGAACGATTCACTAATTTAGTCAGCGAGGCGTACATTTTTTCAACCCTTTGAAAATCAGGCCAAAACACGGTTATTTTTTTGAAATCACCAAATTTGAACAAAAAAAGGCAGCCCCGACTGCTGTCGAGACTGCCCATTTTTTGTCTCAAGCTTAGCATGTCTTACCTAAAAATGTGGTTTGCAACTGAGCTTGAAAAGTTTAACCATTAAGCGCACTGTCTTTTTGGTTTAAACCAAAAATCGCCAAAGCACCTTGCAACACCGACAAGCCTTTAATCAGCATGTCTCTGTTTGATGACAGCCAATCTGGTCCTGGATCAGGCCCTGGGACCGGTTTTGGTATCACTATTATTATGATGATAATAATAATGATGATGATGATGATAATTCTTCTTCTAGTCATAGGTAAAAGGTTTTAGCGCCTACTCTTGGATCGGATTTTCGGCAATCTCCGTTGCGGTTGAGCACCACAAATTATATCAATTTTTATACATTGAAATTTTCGGGCTAAAACTATGATATATGTTGAAATGAAAATCCTTTTTTGCGGATAATTTTTTTCAATGGTATTCCGTAGTATAAAATTTGGGTCATTTCCATACCGGATGAAAAGCCCAAGTAAAATTTTTAGCTGGAAGAAAGGATGGTACAATATGGCCCCGTTCCTATGCGGCTGTTTTTGCCTTACTTATCGCTTTTCTTGGGCGTGTTCGGGTCGTCGTAATCAATCTTGCCGCCCCACATGCGCATTTGGCCGAGCACCCATTGCTGGCGCTGGCGAACCTGTGAAGAAGGGTTTTCTACCTTGTAGATCAAAGGGTTGGGCAAAACAGAAGCCAGCATGGCCGATTCCTGGCGGTTGAGGTCTTTGGCGCTTTTGCCATAAAAATGACGTGCTGCAGCCTCTGCCCCATAGATGCCGTCGCCAAATTCGATGCTGTTCAAATAGGCCGCCATAATACGCTCCTTACTCCAGATGGTTTCGATTAGGAATGTGAAATACACCTCAAAACCCTTGCGCAGCCAGGAGCGACTTGGCCATAGGAACACATTTTTTGCCGTCTGCTGGCTGATGGTGCTGGCTCCTCGCTTGCGTTTATGATTTATATTGTACTTGTACGCTTTCTCAATGGCTTCAAAATCAAAACCCTCGTGTTCCAGAAAATCCTGGTCTTCCGCACAGACCACTGCGAGTTGAAGATGCGGGGAAATTTCGCGAAAAGACACCCAATCGTGCTTCAGGCGAACCTCGCGCTCATCGTCCCAGGCTTGTTGCCAGCAGCGTTCAAGCATTAAAGGTGTGACCGGGACGGGCAGTACCGCGTATATAAGCGTAAGCCCGATGGTGATGCCGAAAAACCAAAGGGTAAGTTTGAAAAGCAGCCGGCGGAGATATTTGCCCCAAAGCAAACGACCAAACTCATTCTGAGGAATGGTTCGATACCAACGGCGGAGGATTCTGGCGAAAATATTCACGGGGTGGAAGTTTGGCGGGCAAATGTAATGCGGACATTGGATATTGGACGTTGGATTTTGGATGCTGGACTTGAAGCGCAGTGTGTCAATGTTCAATGTCCAAAGAAAACCATTTTATAAATTTTGTGTTTAATTTTCTCGTTATTTTTGCCCCAGCAAGAAAATTGAAACAACCTCACAACATCAGTAACTAAAAAATCACACACCATGGGATTGATCATCATCAGTGTTATTTTTATGGTCATTGGGCTCATTCTGAGCGCGAGGCTTAAAAGTAAATTCAGGCATTACGCCCAAATACCCCTCCAAAACGGCATGAGCGGCGCAGAAGTCGCTGCGGCCATGCTGAAGTACAACCAAATCTACGACGTGAAAATTACGCAAGTGGACGGCGAACTCACCGACCACTACAACCCAGCCGACCATACGGTGAACCTCAGTGCTGATGTTTACCATGGCCGTTCGGTAGCCTCAGCTGCAGTTGCAGCGCACGAATGTGGCCACGCCGTACAACATGCAACGGCTTATAGCTTTCTCCAGATGCGCTCCACCTTGGTTCCGGTGGTCAATGTAGCGGCAAGTGTCCAGCAGTACCTGTTTATGTTCGGTATTGCCGGCATTGGCATGTTCCACAACAAGATCATGTTGATCATAGCATTGGCTGTCTTTGGTGTCACCACGCTTTTTAGCCTGATCACCCTGCCCGTTGAGTTTGATGCCAGTAAACGCGCCCTCGTTTGGCTCGATGGCAGCGGCTTCGCCCGTGGTGCAGAGTACGACGGGGCAAAAGACGCGCTCACTTGGGCCGCTATGACTTACGTTTCGGCTGCCTTGGCTGCTTTGGTACAATTCCTGTACCTGCTTTGGGCATTGTTGGGAAGCAGAGATTAAGGAAGTGACCTGATTGCTCAAAAGGACGTTCAGAAGTGGGGGTGGGCCTTTGGGTCGCCCCCCCCCACGTATTTCAAAGAATTTCCATAAAAGTCAGGGCCACCTTTTGAAGCTGTGTTCTTTGGCTTTGGTCGTTTCGATCGCGACCTGGAACTAAAATGCCTAATAGAATGAACTAGGCCTTCATCGGAAAATCAAAAATGCACCAGACTGGGAAGCAAATAAATAAATTAAATAATATCACAAAAATACCTAATAGTGGATCGATTGTAGC
>JANMME010000667.1:0-4740 GCA_031373015.1 Saprospiraceae bacterium | reverse complement strand
CGGAATTGGTGCCAAAAATCAACTGTTTGGAGCCGTACACCTGTAGGGCATAAGCGACGCACAACCAGACGAAGAAATTGAGGAAAGTCTTTTTGCGGCAGTCTGGGCTGATCCAAAAACAACACATCTCGGTATGTTGGATGCCAGATGATTGTACTTGCTGATAAAGCGTGTCGCGGTGCACGCCTCCCGCAAAAACCTCGAGGGTGCGCAAGCTTGAACCCGTGCCGAGTACAAAGCCTCCGATCATGGCCCCTTTCCAGTAGATGGCAAACATAAGGTTGGATTCGTAGTATGCGCGGGGCACCTGAAAACCAGAGCACTGGAGATAGTTGGTTGCAAATTGGTCTACTTCTTGGGTTTGGGTGATGCGGCGGAAACTGGGCAAATGGAACATAACAGGAGCGTTTGTAAGGAAGATTTAATTGACCTTACAAAGGTGCGAGCCCTGTTTAGACCAGAAATCCACATGATGATGTGGTGCCCTGACGGGCGATTCCCGAAATGCTAAACGTGATGGGCCACGGATTGCACGGATTAGACACGGATTTTAACCCCATTGAGTATCATATCCGTGTCTAATCCGTGCAATCCGTGGCCCATCACGCTTAAGTCACTGGTCGTTACCGGTCGCTGCCGTCAAACCAGTCCGTCGCTGTCAGGTTGTATATTTCCTGAATTTCGTGCAGGATTTTTGGGAAATCAATCTCCAGGTCTTTGAGAATGCCCGTGCGCATATCGAATACCCAGCCGTGTACAATGGGGTAGCCCTCAGCAGCATATCGTTGCTGGACAGCAGCTGTTTTGATCAGGTTCACGCATTGCTCCTGTACATTGAGTTCTACGAGGCGGTTGTATCGGGCGGGTTCGTCGGTGATGGCATTGAGTTCCTCTTTGTGCAGGCGATACACGTCGCGGATGTTGCGCAGCCAGGGATTGAGCAGGCCGAGATCTTTGGGCTGCATGGCGGCTTTCACGCCACCGCAACCGTAGTGACCGCACACGACGATGTGCTTGACTTTCAGGAAACGGACCGCGTAATTGAGGACGGACATCACGTTCAGGTCAATACTCGCCACAATATTGGCAACATTGCGATGGACAAACACCTCGCCCGGTTTGGCGCCCATGAGCTCCTCAGCGGTCACGCGGCTGTCGGAACACCCGATGTAGAGGTATTCGGGGGTTTGGTCCTGGGCCAGTTTTGTGAAAAAGTCCTTGTCGCCGGCGGTTTTTTCCGCAATCCAGTGGCGGTTGTTGAGGAAGATTTGTTCGTAGGAGACCATGGGAAGAATTGGTGGTTATTTCCAGCCCTCTTGGTTGCTGTACGTTTCGTAGTTGAAAGCCGGGACGATGGTCATTTTCTTACCTGTTTTGCACTCATAAGCCTTTTTGGCAATACGCAGCAAGGGGGAAAAAGTGATATCAACAGGTATTTCATTTGGGGCGTTCAATACCTTCTGGTAAAAGTCTTTGCCATTGGCTACCACGCCGCATCGGGCGTAGAGGAAATCGTCCCCGGAAAGAGGATCGTCATCGCCCTCGGCAAAAACGGCGGCATGGGCGCGGGTGTCCAGTTTCCAAAGTTTTTCGGAGAGCAGGTCTTGAAACTGATAGATGTTGGCTACAGGCATCTGGGCCAGAGCAGTCACTAAGGGTTCAATCACAGCCTCGTTGTCGTTTTTCGGCCAGTCCAATTGACCGATCAGCGTCCAAAAATCGGGCTCGCTCAACATCCCTGCTGCGTCTGGAATGTCATGCACCTTGATCTCTACTTTGGCATTGCCGAACTGCTCTTTGAGGTCGTCCACCAAAGCATGGTTTAAATCTTGTGCGCTGATATTGAGGGTGGTGCTCATGTTAAAATGTTTTGACAAAGTTAGCGGTTTTTGGGTGATTGGTAGAGTGGTGGATTGGGGATTGGTGTTCGTTATCGCCAGAAATCTTCAAAAATTCATGTTTTTCGTCGCTGCTCACGAGCGGTGATCGCTTCTTGGATTTTTTTTGCCACGGCTTTCCAGACTTCCGAGCGGTTCAGGTGGCGTTCCACGGGCAGGGCATCTTTTGGCAACATTTGCACCCTCGAAAGCGGGGTTTCTTCCCACATACAATCTGCTACAACTACCCCGACCAACAAGGCAGTCCCGTTCTCATGGCGTTCGACCGCGCGGGTTAGTTCGATATCGTAAATGTACTCGGAATTGAAAAAATCAGAGGTAAGCAGCAGAACAATCACGTTTGCCTCTGCGATTTGCCGCATAATTTCCTTGTTCCACTCATCGCCAGGCAGGAGGTAGCGGTCGTCCCAAACTTCCCATTGCCCGGTTCGCTCCATGGGCGCAATCATCTTACGAAACTCATCCTTGAAATCTTCGTTTTTGTGTGCATAAGAAATGAAAATCCGCGGGCCGTCCATGTATTTGATGCCTTCGAGGATGTTTTTTGCCGGGATTTTTTTGCGGGCTCCATTGCGGCAAATCATGTCGTCGCCGTGCTGTGCATTATCCTCCACCTCCTCCAAATCGAAACTACTAGGAGCATCCGAAGTAGTACAATCTTGGCAATTGCAAGACACCAATCGTTGTAATTTCAAACCGCGAAACAGGCTTTCTGCGGTTTCTAATGTCTGGCGCATTTCGTTCATTCGGCGCTTGCGGGCAGGACCACAGGCGCGGAGTGTAATTTCACGTTCGAGTGGATTTTCCACCACTTCGCCATAGGTGTTATCTTCCCAGTGCAGGGTTACGCCTTTGCGCCAGACATGCTCGCCAAATACATGGCGTGCCATGCGGGCGATGAATCGCGTGGTCAGTCCAGCGGGCATAAATTCGTACTTGTGCTTGAAGGTGATGCAGCCTTCCTTGGAGAACTTTGGCCAGGGCTTGGCTTCCAAGGGCAGTAGTTGCGGGGCGATGAATTGGCCAGAATTCTGCTCGGTTTCGTAGCAGAGGTCAAAATGCCGCATAAGTTGTTCGAGTTGCAACGTTAACTCGGCATAAGACTCTCCGCGCCACATTTCTTCCAAAAATTTTCGTTCAAAACGCCCACCCGCAGCGCCCACAGATTTGGAATCCAGCACTTTATACATGGCATCCAGACACCACTGTGGATTGAGTATGACTAAGTTGTGCATCCCAAAAACCTGTGGATACCACAATAAATTGCCCAGATTGTGCAGGGTTTGACCGACAATTTCCATTTGTTGTTCATCACTTTCCGGAATTCCCTGTTTTACACAAACCGCCTGGAAATCTTTCCAAGAGATGTAAGGTTTTTTGATTTCTGAGAGCGTGTCGCGTACTCTGACCCAGTAGGATGGGAATTTTTTGCCCAACACCGGCAGGGTTAAAAAGTGGGTCTCGATGGTAGCGCGAAGCCGCTCAAAACGCTCAAAATCCTGGCCTGCAAAATCCACATCCTCTGGACATTGAAGTAGGCCAGGGAAGTTGTCGAATAGGTGTTCGTCCAGGGAAATTTGCCTGGTAGCATTTTCTTTTTGATTGAAAATGCAAAAAATCGGGCAATCATCGCCTGCTCGAAGCGCGAGGATATTGAGCCAGTAATAAAAGTCTGTGTCATTCTTGCGGTTGTCGTTGAGCAGGATGTAGAAGGTGTCAGGCGTGAGGAAAAACTGGTGTGTGGCGTGGTAAAGTTCTTGCCCGCCCAAATCCCAGAGGTAGGCTTTCACCGGTTGGCCTTCATACTGCAATTTCAGCTGAAGCGGGGTCACGATTACCCCTTCGGTGCGCTTGTCTTCTTCATTTGGAACTGGATGGGCTGGGTTTTGCAGTTTGTTGATGAGCGTTGTTTTCCCTGCCGAACCGGCACCTACGACAACAATTTTGGCTTCACAGTGGGGAGTTTTACCTTGCTTTTCCTGCGCTTCAAAGTAAAGTAGTATTGCCTCATTCCCCTGTTGCACTATTTCAACTGGCGGAGTAGATAACGGGCAGTCTTCGAAATTAAATTCGTTTGCAATTGCCCAACCTTTCCAAGTAATTTTTATCCCTTTTTTGATGAAGGGTAAAATCGGACTTAGGTCGTTGACTTTTGTGTTTCTGCAGTCAAGTATTTGCAAATTGGTCAAACCAGAGATGAAGCTTAAGTCGTTGACTTTCGTGTTTCTACAGCCAAGTTTCTGCAAATTGGTCAAAGCGGCGATGGGGCTTAGGTCTCTGACTTTAGTATTTCTGCAGTCAAGTTTCTGCAAATTGGTCAAAGCGGCGATGGGGCTTAGGTCGCTAACTTTCGTGTTTCTGCAGTCAAGTATTTGCAAATTCGTCAAAGCGGCGATGGGGCTTAGGTCGCCGACTTTCGTGTTTCTGCAATCAAGTATTTGCAAATTCGTCAAAGCGGCAATGGGGCTCAGGTCGCTGACCTGAGATGAGTAGCAGTCAAGTATATGCAAATTTCCCAAAGCAGCAATGGGCCTCAGGTCGCTAATCTGCGTGGAGTTGCAGTAAAGTTGTTGCAAATTCGTCATTCCGGCAATGGGAGTCAGGTCGCTGACTCCAGAATTGCTGAAAATCATTTTTTTTAGCAGGATTAAAATGGGGAGATTAGGTGGGAGATTTTCGATTCTGTTTGCTTCGCCCTCATTTCGGCTGTTTTTCACTTCCCAACGCTGTTTTTCAAAATCGTATTCGTCCCACTTATCGCTCAAAATCAATTCCGCCAGCCATACGAGCTCGCCAATCTCTTCGGGCACTTCGGTCATGCCGCAGCGGCCGAGGTCGAGGG
>JANMME010000660.1:0-5452 GCA_031373015.1 Saprospiraceae bacterium | reverse complement strand
TCCTGTTCTCCTGTTCTCCTGTTTTGCGGTTTATCCCTCCCTCAAATTCTCCCTCAACCCCTACGCTTGCTCAAATCTCGTTCCGCCTTCCCGTGCCTTTCCTACTTTTGGGGCAAAATTCACCCAATTGAAATTCCCTTTCAAAAACAGGTTCTTTACCCGGCAAAACTTGGCAGACTGGCGTGAAGCCGGGTTGCGCTTCTGGCAACATGCCAAAGGCTTCCCAAAACGCCGTCCCAAAACCACGACAGCCCTAGCACTGATCCTGCTCTTGTGGCTCGTTTGCCTTCCCCGGCCCTTGTTCCAAAAACCGCTCAGCGTGGTGCTGGAAGACCGCCGGGGCGAACTGCTCGGTGCCCGAATCGCAGAAGACGGCCAATGGCGTTTCCCCACCAGCGATTCGCTGCCAAACAAATACCAGCAATGTGTGGTCGCTTTTGAAGATAAACGGTTTTGGTACCACCCAGGGGTAGATCCGTTCAGCCTTGCCCGGGCGTTGTGGCTCAATTTGAAAAATGGCCGCGTAGTGAGCGGAGGCAGCACCCTCACCATGCAGGTTATCCGTCTTTCTCGCGACAACCCTTCGCGTACGGTTTTGGAAAAAATCGTGGAAGCCTTCATGGCCACTCGGCTCGAACTGACTTATTCCAAAAAAGAGATCCTTTGTTTGTATGCCTCCAACGCGCCATTTGGCGGCAATGTGGTAGGCCTGGAAGCAGCTTCGTGGCGCTACTATGGCAAACGCCCCGGTCTGCTCACCTGGGCAGAGGCCGCTACCCTGGCCGTTTTGCCCAATAGCCCGGCCCTCATACATCCCGGAAGAAATCGCAGCGTTTTGCTGGAAAAAAGAAACCGATTGCTCCAAAGACTCCGGGAAAAGGGCTTGATGACGGCTTCAGAGTGTGAGTACTCGAAAGAAGAACCCCTGCCAGAGCAACCGCTGCCATTGCCCCAACTTGCCCCCCATTTGCTCGACCGATTGATGCTCGAAAGTCAACATTCACCCTCCTACGGCTCCTCCTCCGTCAAGACTTTGGCGGATAAAAAGTCTACGGCGGGTAAAACATTCAACACTCAACACTCAACTTTCCGTCACCATACTTCGCTCGACAAAAACCTGCAAGAGCGGGTTACGGAAATCCTTGGTCGGCGGCAAGCAATTTACAGGGGCAACGACATCCACAACCTCGCCGCCATCATCATTGACGTGCCAACGGGCGAGGTGCTGGCATACGTAGGTAATGTGGTGGGTGCTGGCAAGGATCACAGCGAATCGGTGGACGTACTCACCGCGCCGCGCAGCACCGGCAGTATCCTCAAACCCTATCTCTACGCACTTGCCCTCGAGAATGGCGACATCTTGCCCAACAGCCTGCTGCACGATATCCCAACCCAACTCGGCGAATACCGACCCGAAAATTATTACGAAACCTACGATGGTGCAGTACCTGCCCGACGCGCCCTTATCCGCTCACTTAATGTGCCTTTCGTTCTTTTGTTGCAGCAATACGGTCTAGAAAAATTTCATTTCGGCCTCCAACGCCTCGGCCTCAGTACCCTGAACAAACCGCCCTCGCACTACGGACTCTCGCTTATTCTCGGTGGGGCGGAGGCCAATTTAGTTGATATTACTAACACCTACGCTTGTATGGCGCGGCGCCTGGGCAGTTTCTACGACCGAAATGGCCGCTATGCTTCCGACGATTTTCGCCCCCCAAGATTTTCTGTCGCCCATAAACCAATCACCCCCTCCTCCGCCCGCCGTGACTTGACAGGTGGGGGGGCTTCTGCCTTCGTTAAAACTACGGCAGATGGACCGGCGGTTAAAAACTACGAACTTTTAGGCGCCGGCAGTATCTGGTACACTTTCGATGCAATGCGCGAGGTGGAGCGACCCAACAGTGCCGGGGAATGGGAACTGTTCCGGGCCAGTCGGCAAGTGGCCTGGAAAACAGGGACAAGTTTTGGATTCCGCGATGCCTGGGCGGCGGGGGTCACGCCGCGTTATGCCGTTGGCGTGTGGGTGGGCAATGCCGATGGCGAAGGAAGGCCGGGGTTGCTGGGCGTTGAAATGGCCGCCCCGGTGTTGTTCGAGATATTTGGCCAATTGCCCCAGGAGGGCCGCTGGTTCGACCCTCCCTACGACGATATGGCACAGGTGGAGGTATGTCACCAAAGCGGTTATCGCGCCAGCGATATTTGCGATGCTGACACGGTTTGGATTCCCAAATCGGCACTGAAAGCCGCCGTTTGCCCCTACCACCAGATGCTGCACCTTGACCCGACGGGACAGTGGCAGGTGACGAGCGATTGCGAGTCGCCTGCGGCCATGCTGCACCGCTCTTGGTTTGTGCTGCCGCCCATTGAGGAATACTATTTCAAAGGGAAAAACCCGGGCTATGTAACGCCGCCGCCCTATCGAAACGATTGCAAGGGCTCGCAGGCCGCTCAAAGTCAAACACCGATGCAACTGATTTATCCCAAACACGCTACCCGAATTTATGTCCCTATTGATTTGGACGGCAAATTGGGCAGCACCGTGTTTCAAGTGGCGCACCGCTCCCGAAGTGCCGAGATTTTCTGGCATTTGGACGGGAATTACCTTGGCGCTACTACCGTTTTCCACCAAATGGCTTTGCAGCCGTCGGTGGGAAAACACATGCTCGCTCTTGTGGATCGCGATGGCTATCGTTTGGAGCAGACCTTTGAGATAGTGGGGAAAGCAAAATAATCGGTATTGCTTTCAGGGTTTTGATGTCGGATCGGTGCGTCGTGACAAATATCACGTTGCACTATTTACCTATTCCCCACTTTTGTGCTACCAAAATGCCGCCGCTATGCGGCTATGTTATTAAGGGTCTATCCAAAAATTTAGATTAAATATGGGCAGCAAAGTCTATTTTCCTGTTATGTGGCTGGTCATCGCTGCTTTGGTGGTTGGTGTTTTTGCCGTCATAGCTGCGGTGTCGTTCTATCGCCGAAAAGTAGGCAATGATCCCGTGCTGAGAGGCCAGTTTCAGCGGCAGTTTGTTTTTTTACAACGTGTGCGTTGGCTGCTTTGGATACTGGCGTTGGCCATGGCTGGTAGTGGTGTTGCGGCTGGATACTGGGAGGCCAAAACCCAAAGTTATGCCGTGTCTCAGGCACGCACCCGCCTGATGCCTGTTTATGACCGGGGCAAAATCTGGGAAGCCCCCGACTCTTATCTAGCAGAAACAGACAACGACGCCAATCTCATCGCCTACGGCCGCGACCTAGTAGCGCGTACGCAAGACTATTTTGGTGAAAGCGGCCTTGTAAAACCAGCCAGTATTAATGGCATGAACTGCCAGAACTGCCACCTGGAGGCCGGCAGCAAAGCTTTTGGCAACAATTACTTCGCGGTCGAAAGTACCTATCCCCAAATGCGGGCCCGTTCTGGCACCCTCGAAACCATCCCAAAACGGATCAACGACTGCTTCCAACGCAGTCTCAACGGGCAAGCAATTGACACTACGAGCCGTGAGATGAGGGCAATCATGGCCTATATGCACTGGCTCGGCACAGGCGTTCCCAAAGGCGAAAAGCCTAAAGGCGCGGGCCTTGTGGAAGTGCCTTTCCTTGACCGGGCAGCCGACCCGCTAAACGGCCAAAAAATCTACGCTGAAAAATGCGCGTCCTGTCACGGAACCGATGGACAAGGTTTGCCTATGCCGGATAGCCCACGAAAATATCCGCCGCTTTGGGGTGAGAAGAGCTACAATGAAGCGGCTGGGCTCTTCCGTTTGTCGCGTTTTGCGGGCTATGTCAAAGCCAATATGCCTTTTGGCGCAAGTTATCAGAATCCACAACTTAGCGATGAAGAAGCCTGGGACCTGGCTGCTTTTGTCAACTCACAGCCACGGCCCAAACACCCGTTTTTAAATACAGATTGGCCAAAAATCGAGAAAAAGCCTTATGACCACCCCTTTGGGCCATTTGCCGATACTTTCCCGGAAGCGCAACACAAATATGGGCCGTTTGGACCGATTGTGGCTTTTTATAAAAAATAGACACATCAATTGAAAGATGAATTAAACACATAGGCACAATAGGACACATAGTTTTACCTAGTCTTAGGCTATGTGTCCTATGTGCCTATGTGTTTTTAAAACTACTACAGCATGAGCATCAATCGCCGCAGATTCCTACGAAACTCCTTACTGACTGGCCTCGGCGCGGGGCTTTCGCCATTGGCATTGCAGGGCAAAACTCCAAGTGATCAAGGTGCTGAAAATTTGGAGCATTCGGAATGTTTGGACGTTAGGCGTCTCAAGATTTCCATCCTGCAAACCACCGACGTTCATTGCCAAATACACCCGCACGACGAGCTGTTTTGGGAGAAAAACCAAGCCGTTTTTCGTAAAACCGCTGGCTATGCGCATGTCGCCACTTTGTTCGATAAGGTGCGTCGGAGCAATCCCAATACGTTTGTCATTGACACCGGCGATATGTTTCAGGGCAGCGAATTATCGGTAAAAACCACGGGTAAGGCCATCACGCCCATCTTGAACGCCATGGGTTACGATCTCTACCTGCCCGGAAACTGGGAGGTGGTGTACTACAAAAAAAACATGCAAACCCTGCTTGGCGGCCTGGATGGGCCGAAAGTCTGCGCCAATATGTTTCACGATGCGGGCGAGGGCAAAAAGGGTGAACTTATTTTCCCTCCTTATTACACTTGGTCGAAACTGGGCGTCAAAATCGGCTTCCTTGGCTACACCGACCCCCTCGTGCCGCTGCGTCAATCGCCCAACTATTCCAAAGGCATCATTTATACCAAGCCAGAGGAAAACCTGGCATATTACGTCAATGTATTGCGGGAGCAGGAACAGTGCGATTTTGTCATCATCGTGGCACACCTCGGCTTGTCGCAGCAAATCGCGCTGGCCAATATGCCTGAATGCGAAGGTGTGAACTACATTTTTGGCGGCGACACCCATGAGCGGGTGCGCGAACCCATCGTGTGCAAATACGCCAAAGTCGTGGAACCCGGCGCCTTCGGCTCCTTTGTCGGGCGGCTGGATATAACCGTAAAAGATGGCAAAATAACGGGCGAGCATTACGAACTCATGGAAGTTGACCCCAAAATATACAAGGCCAAGAAGGAGATTTCTGCACTAATTGATCAAATGGAAGCCCCGTTTGTGGCTGACATCGAGCGCGTGGTCGGCTACAGCAAAGTGCCGCTTTACCGCTATTTTGTGGTGGAAAATACCATTGACACCCTCATTCTGGATGCGCTGGCCTGGAAAGTCGGCACCGAGATCGTGCTGTCCAATGGCTTCCGTTTTTGTCCGCCCCGAAGCACCCCCGATGCCACAGGCAATATCCCCATCACCGAAGGTTTTATTTTTGATATGCTTCCTGTGGATGCTACCGTGCGGACGGCCAAAGTGACCGGCGCACAGTTGTTGGCCTGGCTTGAAAAGGA
>JANMME010000618.1:0-3752 GCA_031373015.1 Saprospiraceae bacterium | reverse complement strand
GGGAATTTGCTCTCCAACGAACAAGGGTTGCTTTATTTGGGGGATCGAAAAGAAGTGGCCTACATTGCCATTTTGAATGCAAAAGACATTCGTGAGGACTTGTTTTTGGAAATTTTGCATGAAGCGATTATCCTTGATGCGGTGCAAACCTCCTAGGTTTTCAAAACCTACGAGGTATCTAAATAACGCCCATCCTTCGCCTACGGCTACGGCGGGTAAAAATGACTTAATGACGCAATGACCAACCATATTACCATCCGCCCGGCCACAGAAGCCGACATCCCGACCATCCACGCATTGGTGTACGAATTGGCTGTGTATGAAAAAGAACCTGAAGCCGTGTTCACCACGCCCGAGGAGTACCTCGAAGACTTCAGAAACGGCCTTTTTGAAAGCCATGTTGCCGAAATGGATGGGAAAGTGGTCGGCATGACCCTGTTCTTTATGATGTATTCCTCCTGGAAAGGGAAGATGCTCTACCTCGACGATTTTGTGGTGAACGAGCAGTTCCGCCGTTACGGTGTGGGCCAAAAACTCTACGATGATTTTGTAGAAGAAGGTCGCCGCCGCGGCTGCCGGCTGGTGAAATGGCAGGTGCTGGACTGGAATGAACCGGCCATTAAGTTTTATGAGAAGAACAACGCTATCATCGAGAAGGGCTGGTGGAACGTGAAGAAGTTTTTGTTTGAGTGAGGATTATAAAACAAGGGCTTGTGCAAAAAGTCCCAGCGGGACTTCATCTTTGTAGAATCGCCAAAGAATATTTTATCCGTTCCATCGGAACGGCATCTAACAAGCGATAGATACCGTTCCGATGGAACGTTAAACAAATTTTATTCGCTAACGCTACAAAGATATAGTCCCGCTGGGACTTTTTGCACAACAGCCCAGCGGGTCAAAAAGGCCCGCCAATAAAGGAGAAAAAGTCAAGTGCTTTTAGGCGAACCCCTTGTAAGCGGACTTTAATATTCTTCCTTGTGCAAAGTGGGAAAAGGCCATTATTTTTTACAAAAACAGCATACGGAATTTACTGACCCCTCTGGAACTGGGTAGTGTTTCTTTAGAAAGGCATCACAGTCTGTGATTTTTTTCCAAAGAGATTCAGAGCCATTTTTACTTGACCAATTTCCATCATCGTCTTGTTTCATGGCGTGCACCCACGTATCGTCAACCTTTCCCGGAGGAAAGACCGTGTGAAAAACCATTTTGATTTTGGGGCCTTTACCCTGTGGGCAAGGGCCAGCACAATCAACCGGGTTTTTCGCATCATAGCCGTAATCAGAAAGGATATCCATCCATGGTTTCCCTGGGCCCCCTCCTCTTTTTGGCTGAATCCAACGGTCTGTATGACAAGCTAATGCCCAAGCAAGGCAATTATATGGTTTTTTTGATGATCCAGGAGCAGGTTTTGCCACCCATGCGTAGCTGTCAGGAAGGGCATCTGGATCAGGCCCATCTGGCATAGATTCACACACGAAAGGATCCGTACGTGGTGTTTTAGAGTCAGATTCTTCTTCGCCACTCCCTGGATCATCTGCATTTATTAGCAATGGCCCATACCATGAAATAAATGGCTCCAACGTGCTTTGAAGTGGAGAAGGTAGTTGTTGAAGTTCATTCAAAGTGAGGTCTTTATTAGCCTCCCACCAGTTGTGATAACGGCTTATGGCGATACTTAGTTTTTCATCATCATCAAGTACATCCGATGAGGTGCAACGGAGAACAGGCACATAATGCGGGGATGGATTGCCAAGAAGAAGCCCATCTATTAGGTAGATCGCGATAAGGCTTAATCGGGGTGCCTCCATCAGCGCAATGGAACTGTTTTCGTTTCCATAAGAACCTCCATGAAAAATTGCTGTCCCACTCCCTTGTGCTATTTCCAAAAGGGCAGGAATCGCATCTTTCCCATGACTAAAAAGGCCGAGATACGCTTCATCGGCTACATTTGCATCTGTGTTTCGAAGTTTTTCTATCAACTTATCTACCTCGTTGGGATTGTCTTTTTTACAGAATGTAAAAAAATTGGCAATTAGGGCAAGTAGAACGATGGCCGCAGACAAATTGCGGAGCTGGACAACTACATGAGTGTTCATAAACTAAAAAGTTTAAGATGAAAAAATAATAGTTATGAAGGGGTAGATGGAAAAATCATTGGGCGATTACTAAGCGTTGCGGCACTGTTTGCCGAACCCCTTCCATCGAAACATGGCGCATTTGCAGCAGATAAACCCCCGGAGCAAGATCGGCTATGGGCAAATCTTTCAGATGCGCTCCGTGCGAGATATAGCCGCAAGCAAATTCTGCCACTGGCTTGCCCAACATATCGAACACAGATAGGCTTACTTCCGCGGCATCTTCCTGATACCAACCGACGGTGGTTTTGTCATGGGCTGGGTTGGGGGAGAGCATCGGAGGGCTTAGCAGAGATTTTGAAGAAATATCCTCAGTTCCACTTGTTGTCATCAGTTCCAACTTGATGAATCCATAGGACTGTGCCGTAGCGTGGTCTTCGGCATATGCGAGACCCCAATGCGCTGGGTCATCTATTCGAGCTAGGACATTCGATTTAATTTGTATCGACACCTCATCTCCATTTGCAGAGACCAATTCTCCAACTAAACTATCTATGCCAACTTGCAAGGACTGGCCTTCATTCGTCCAAACACTGCCTTGGTAAATGGAAGAGTCGTTCAAATTGACTTGGTTGGAAACAAGGGCCAAGTCTTCAACTAGGGCCTCTGACTCGCAGAAGACCCTACAATGCTGAGACAAAGTGTATTTGATATTTGCCGCACCACCGGGCGGGTCGCCTATAATTTTGAACGACAAGTCCATGATTGTTAGGCCGTTTCCCTGGGCATGAACAGCAGGATCGCAGTCGCAGAGGACCCCCAATTAAAGTTGGCTATCGCGATGGTCTGCCAAGTGATGATGAGCTCTCTGCTCCCTACGCCGTGTACTTTCAAAAACACCGCACATTGTCCGTTTTGGGGGCAGGAACCGCCGACAATGCCACGAAAGGCTTCGCGAGACACAAAGTAATCGCCATTCTGCTGTAAGTCAAGCCCAGCGTTGCCGATGGTGTCGGCACTTTTCAATAGATTGCAAATGGGATCATCTTCAGGTATTATTGCTTCGGCGTGCAGATTGAAATTGGCCTTATTCCCAGCAAGATCAAGCCGGGGCTGCGCAGGGAGCAGCACTGTGTACAGGAAGAAAGCGAGCAGCATAAGGTTTTTTTCCACGAGCGAGGAACTTGTGGTAGCGAAGTTTTTGTCGAGTGAGTTCATAATCAGCAATTTTTTTAAATGAAAAACAGGAGAGAAAAAGTGGTGTCTTTGCGCAAAACTTGCCACAAAATTGCCTCCGTCAGCGAGGTGCTGACAAGTACAGTTTTTCTTGAGTTTCGGAAAGAAAGCAAGCCAGAAAGGTTTTTTCGGGTTAATGGAAGTTTTGTAAAAAATTGATTTATAATCCTTTACGCTCAAAAATCTTTGTACAAAAAAAATGCTTTTTCGGAAAAAGGGCTGCTAAAAACAAAGTGTCTGGACTATGCAACCATTTCACATCCTCCCCTTCGAGGAACCCCATACCGAGGCTATTTGCCAGTTGATCCTCAACATTCAGCAGAACGAATTCCAGGTGCCCATCACTTTGTGTATATTCCGGTCTATCTGACCCCCCTGTTCCGATTTCATCTGACCCCCCTGTTCCGGAGGTTTGACCCCCCTGAATGTTAGTAACATTCC
>JANMME010000616.1:0-2377 GCA_031373015.1 Saprospiraceae bacterium | reverse complement strand
TCGGCGGTATCGGTCAATTCGGTGTTCAAAAGGAAAATTCGGTGTTCATTCAAATCGGTGTTCCAAACCGCTTTGCCCACTCTTTCGCAAAATAAGTCAAAATCACATCGGCACCTGCTCGGCGGATACTCAGCAGCGCCTCCGGCATGGCACGCTCGAAATCAAGCCAACCGTTGTTGCAGGCGGCGCGGAGCATGGCGCATTCGCCGCTGACATGGTAGGCAGCGATGGGCAAGTCGGAGTTTTCTTTGAGCAAATGGATCACATCGAGATAGTGTAGTGCGGGCTTCACCATGAGCATATCTGCCCCTTCTGCCGTGTCGAGCGCCGCCTCGATGAGGGCTTCCCGCTTGTTGGCAGGGTTCATTTGATAACTTTTTTTATCGCCGCTTTTGGGCGCAGAATCGAGCGCGTCACGGAAGGGGCCGTACATCGAGCTGGCGTATTTGGCGGTGTAGGCGAGGATCCCGGTTTTTGTAAAACCTTCATTGTCAAGTGCCTGACGGATAAATCCCACCCGGCCATCCATCATGTCGGATGGGCCGAGCATATCGAATCCTGCTTCGGCTTGAGCCACCGACATCCGGGCGAGAATGGGCAGCGTGTCGTCGTTCACGATTTCGCCATCGCGCACGAGACCATCGTGGCCATCGCTGGAGTAGGGGTCCATGGCTACGTCGCTGATGAGGCAACATTCGGGGAAGCGCTGCTTGATGTCGCGGGCGACTTTTAGGTAAAAGTTGTCAGGCGACCAGCTGTGGGTGGCCATCGTGTCCTTAAGATGCTCTGCTACTGCTGGAAACAACACGAAATTGGTCAGTCCCAAATTCATGCACTCCTCAATTTCTTTTAGCAAATTTTCAGGCGAAAACCGAAAAATGCCGGGTAGGGAGTGAATCTCGCTCTTGATGCCCGAGCCGTCGAGGACAAAAAGCGGGAACACCAGGTGTTCGGTGGTCAAATGGGTTTCGGTGGCCATGCTGCGGATGGCAGCGGATTGGCGGTTGCGGCGCGGGCGACGAAGCATATTATGAAGTGATGGCCCGCCGTCGCCTACTGCTATGGCGGGTAAAGGTGATGAAATGATAAAGTGATTGGGGCGCAGTAGGCAAAGGTAAGGTCGTGTACCAAGCTGGCGTGTCATATTTTTTTGAAGAACCACGGGGTTGTTTATTTGAGCGCAAGCGGCAGAAGTGACACTTTTTTAAAAAGTGTCACTTCTATCCTATGGACCCAAAAACCAGTTCTACCATCTCCTCCACAGCCATTTCTTCCTCTAACCGGAGTACGGGGCAGGTCAAATTTTCCAACCATTCCATTTCCCGGGCACGGCTTCGGATGTTGCCCGAATCTTCGTCGTAAGCAACGGCCCAGGCACAGAATTTTTCAAAAACGTTATGCAAATCACCACCTGGAGCGAGTCGTTCAGGGCCATATCGCGCCAATTCTCGTTTGCGGATTCGCTCTAAACGGATTTCAGCAGGAAGCCAGCAGTAAACGACGACCCCAAATCGCGGAACAAACACATCCCCCCAGCCGCAGAGCGCGCCAGAGAGCACCCAACTTTCGTGGGCATCCAAATCCTTGGTCATCAATTGCCGGCGATGCTCGGGATTGCGGCGGCGGCGATAGGGTAGGGCATCGTCGGTGAACCAGTGGTAGTCGTCGGTGTCGAAATGAGGGACGCTCAACTTTTCAGCAAGGGCGCGACCCAGCGTTGTGACGCCAGAACCAGGTGCGCCAAGGATGTGAATGGTTTGTATTAGAGCATGCATGAAAACATATTGGCCACAAAGGAAGTCAACATCTATAAAGAAGTCTTCAACAACCATGTTAGACACAAAAAAGGCAGGCGATTTTACATCGTTCCTGCCTTAATCTTCCTACCTTATACAATTTAACATGACTCATGTTAAATTATCAACATTTTACCCCTTGTGGTGCTTGATCACACGCCCCTCAAGGGCTTGCACCGGGCGGTTGTTTTCGTGCTCTAAGGCTTCAAAATCATGAATTTGTGCGGCTGAGGCTTCGATGTGGTGTTCCATCACGATCCAGGTTACGATCTCCGAGCAGGGTGGGGTGGTCAGAGAACCGGAATAGGTGAAATAGCTTTTGTCGCTCGGCATGAAGTCGAGGGCATTGAAGGTGCTTGCATCATCGTAAGTGGCATCTTTGGTGGCAGGCAGGTGGTCAACATAGTTTTTCAAGATAGCATTTTCAGCGCCTTCTTCCACGAAAACCCCGATAACGGCCAGTTTTCCTGTAGTCGCATTTTTGTGTACAAAGTGCATCTCCATGGGATGATGGGCGCCGTTCAACTCATGCTCGCTGAGGGTGTGCGTGTGAAATTGAAGGAGATCAAACTTTTCTCCGT
>JANMME010000601.1:0-3883 GCA_031373015.1 Saprospiraceae bacterium | reverse complement strand
GTTTGGGCATATTTTTTTGTCGCTGTTCACCGCTATCCTTTTGTGGGTACACCTCGCTCGTTTGTCAAGCCCGAAACTCCTGCCTCCCAAGCCCGTGATGCTGTACACAGGGATTGCCATGATGCTGGTTTGCCTTATATTCCCCGTGGTAAGCGACCCGCCTGCCCAGAATGTTATCCTGCCCACCCAAACGACCTTCGATTGGTACTACTTTTTTGGGTACTATTTTATGAAGATCCTGTCGCCCGGAGGCAATTGGCTGCTGCTCTTTGGCTCGGGTCTCCTGCTAACGATTCTTCCGTTTCTCATCAGAAAAAAAACACTGCCCCCGCCCGTCATTGACCTCGACAAGTGCGACGGTTGCGACCAGTGCATCAAAGACTGCCCTTATGCCGCCATTGACCTGTTGCCACAATTCGGCGAACCCTACCAAGGCGATCTCAAAGCAATCCTTGATCCCTCGAAATGCGTCGGTTGTACGATCTGCATCGCTTCCTGCAAGGAGTTTGCCATTGCATTACCGAACGTAAATTCCACACCAAATGGAGCCTTGGCCCAAAAGCAAGACTTGCTCATTTACAAATGCCGTTATTCTTCGGTGGAAAAACCAGCTGGACTAAATACCCAGTTAGTGGAGCGGCCTTGTATCGGAGGGATCCACCCGGACGAGATAGACCTTATGCTGAAAGATCAGACGAACGGCGTAGCGATCGTAGCCTGCAAAGAATGCTATTATCGTTTCGGCAAGGAATGGGAAGCAAAAAGGCTCAATCGCAGCCGCCGCCCGGTCTTTCACCGCCGCGCTCCCCTGCAAAGGGTGCGGCTTTTTTCCGGGGTAGTAAAACTAGACCTTGCGTTGCAGGAATTTCACGATCAGCTCAAGACGGTAGACGACAAGAAAAGTGCAAACACCCTGAGTATCATTGGCCTGCATAGCCCTCGGCACATCATTGCGGGGCTGATTACGCTTGGGTTTTTCGTCCTGATGCCTCTATTGAGCAATCCACCCGTGCGTTTTTACGCCCCGGAGGATAAAATCGTCATTGTCAACTTTCACTACATCTCTTCTGCAACAGAATTTGAACAGCCTTTCACAAACGGCGCCGCGCACATGAGGCCCACACAGCCCATGGTCAAGCACCGCTCTCCGGTGATGCTGAACTTGTACGACAAAGACCACCAGCTGTTCTACAGCAAAGAATTCAAGCCCCGAGGACTGCGGCAAGACATTGCCATTTTCGTGTTTGATGAAATAAAAACTGGCCAATCGCAGGTGGATGTCGAACTGGTGGAGACCGCCTTCCCCGACAAAAAATTGACACTCGACGACATGCCCGTGAGCAGTACCGACGGAACCGTGGTGGTGCTCAGAGAAGGCAAACTGGAGAAAATGTAATATCGTCCGATATTCGCCCCATGAAAATCGCAATTTTAGGCGCCGGCATGGTCGGCAGAACCATGGCTCTGGACCTGGCAAAAGATTTTGCCGTCACTTCTTTTGATGTAAACCCGCAAAACCTTGAACTGCTGCAAGCCAGGAACAACACCATCAACCTTGTTCGGGCCGATCTTCAGCAGTACGACCAATATGCCCAATGGCTCCAACCCTTTGACCTGGTCGTGACCGCCGTGCCGGGTTTTATGGGCTTTGAAACCCTGCGCCAGGTTATTCTGTGTGGGAAAAACGTGGCCGACATTTCGTTCTTCCCCGAAGATGTACTGCAACTAAATGAACTGGCACGGGAGAAAAACGTGACCGTCATTACCGACATTGGCGTTGCGCCCGGCATGAGCAACTTGATACTGGGTTACTATAACCAGATGATGGACGTAAGCAATTTTGAATGCTACGTGGGGGGCTTGCCCAAAATCAGGGAAAAGCCTTTTGAATACAAGGCTCCGTTTTCGCCAGCGGATGTCATTGAAGAATATCACCGGCCCGCGAGACTGAAGGAAAACGGCCATATTGTCACCAAACCGGCCTTGAGCGAAAGAGAATTCATGGAATTTGATGAAATCGGCACCCTCGAGGCCTTTAACACCGATGGACTTCGCAGCCTATTGTTCACCATGCCGCATATTCCCCATCTGAAAGAAAAAACACTGCGCTACCCGGGCCATGTGGAACTCATTACCGCCTTGAAGGATAGCGGCTTTTTTTCGGAAGTTCCTATAAAGTTGAATGGGGTTGAAATAACTCCACTTCAATTTTCTTCCGCTATCTTATTCAAAGAATGGAAACTGGGCACAACGGAAGAAGAACTGACCGTTATGAAGGTCATTGTTGAAGGTAAAATGGATGGAAAAGATAAACGTATTCAATACGATCTATTGGATCGTTATGACGAAAAAACCGAGATGTCGTCCATGAGCCGCACCACTGGTTTTACCTGTACCGCCGCCGTGAATCTGATCGCTAAAAAGATGTTTGTGGAAAAAGGGGTATTCCCTCCGGAGTTCGTGGGCAAGGACAAAGGCTGCTTTGAATTTGTGCTTGATTATTTGAAACAAAGAGGGGTGATATGGAATAAAGTCGAATGGTAACGGGTTAGGATGGGCCACGGATGACACGGATGGGACACGGATTTGCACAAATTTTATTGCATTCATCCAGAAATCTGTGCAAATCCGTGTCCCATCTGTGTCATCCGTGGCCCATCCTAACCCGTTACGTCAAATGAATCATTTCCAGAATTCCGGCAGTGCATGCCATTGTTTGATATTCACCCGACCGGATTGCTGTTGCATATATTCAAGTAGATCTTCTTTGGTTTTGATCGTAGCAGCATATTCAGGCAGGAGCGTATTTTTCACTTCCGAAAGATCGCCTTCATTTGTAACCCAATCTTCAATATAGTGCACGGGTTCTATTTCACTAAACGAATTCAGCACAATATAGCCATCGCAAAAGTCCTTCAACTGAATTCCTGACAAGGCGTCAAAAGCATACCAGCTTTGATATTCCTTAATATTGCCAAACACCGGGTTGCTTACGTCTACGGCAAAAGGCTTTTGATACTTGTCGTATATTTGATTGAAAACGCCTCCAAAGGGGTATACAAATGGAGGGAAGCCGTCGCTCATAGCAGATTCCAGCAAAAACCATTTATTGGGAGATGGGAAACAAAACGAAGCCATATAAACCTTATCGGGGTACTTATTATACAAGTATTCCCCTCCTCGAATATCCCCGTTCTTTTTAAAAAACAGGAAAGGGGTTCTATACCTAGTAAAGGCGTGGTGCAAACCACAATAGATCAAAATTTTGTCGTTTTTCTGCATAACAGCCGTATCAACGATATTAAAAAGCGTTCGGTCAAAGCCTTTTACAACCCTTTCCGGAAAGCTTACCGCAGTGTCCCGCGATTGAAACTTTTTTTCCACATATGTGTGGTTCAGTTGCAAAAATTTGATTCGCTCCTCTGGGTTCTTGCATTGGCTGTTTATTTCCCAAATGGTCTTAAAAACCTGCAAATACTCCTCGAAATTCCAATAATAAAGTGATTGGCGCATAATGGCTATCGCTTTTGCCCGGTCAAACGCATTGGCGTTCACCACACTGTCCACCTCATTTTGAAATTCCATTGCGCCGAATTCCCAGCCGAATTTTCTTATTTGCTTCGTGTGGTACAAATACGGTATCAGGTTATTGAAAAATTCGACATCCTGCCTTCTAAAGTGCATTTCGCCGATCAGGACAACATTATGGTTATCAAATTTATCGGCGATAACTACTTTGGGCGAAGGAATTAAAGTATTCAACAGGTGCCAGTTCGTCGGTTAAAACAGGCGTTTCGAGTGTCAAAGGTTGGTTATAAAGATTGCGGAGAAGTCTCGAAACTTCTGCTTCGCCGGATTTAAGATCTGCCGGCTTTTCGGTTTT
>JANMME010000530.1:0-2867 GCA_031373015.1 Saprospiraceae bacterium | reverse complement strand
CCATGGTAAGTGGCAGATAGAGCTGGTAACTGGCCAACTTGAAGGAAATCCTATTAAGGTAATTGGGTTCCCCCACCTGAGTATTTACACGATTTACAATAGGCCTGAACAGCTTGAAATCGTTCGCACGTTCGCCGCCTGCACACAACATGGGCTTGGCAAAAGCAGAGGCGTGTTGGCCTCGCCCAAAAAGTAAGCGAGCATATTTATGACGGACTGGGCCGGGGGCTTAAAACAGATCGCCCGGCCTTCGCCTAGCCCTAACCGTTGTGTGGAAGGATAGTATAAAAAATCGGCTCAAAAAACAAAATAATCGGCTCAAATCGGCTCAATGTTGATTGGGGCGTTTTAACTTCGCCCCATGAAAGTGAAAGTTTACCATTTTGATTTAAAATTGAGCTGGAAGATACTGAGTGCGATAAGCCGGATCGACCGTTTTGATGCTTCATGGGCTTCAGTCGAGCGTTTGGAAGGTAAAAGCCTTAAACATCTCAAAAATATTGCGACTATTCAAAGTGTCGGAGCTTCTACCCGAATTGAAGGCTCAGTTATGACTGATGAAGAAGTAAAAGAATTATTGAGCAATATTAGCATCAGTAAGATTGAAGACAGGGACTCACAAGAAGTCGTTGGATACTTCAATGTGCTAGATAAGATAAGCGACTCTTTTAGAGAGATCGATTTGACAGAAAATAACCTAAAAAATCTGCATAATCAATTATTGAAATACAGTACAAAAGATGCCTGGCATAGAGGAGAATACAAACAGCATGTCAACGCTGTAGAAGCAAATTTTCCTGATGGAACAAAAAAAATAATATTCAGGACAACAGAACCTGGAATTGCTACAAATGATGCGATGAGAGAAGTTGTAGAATGGTATAAACAGGAAAAAGAAGTTCACCCATTGATATCCTGCGCAGCATTTGTATATGAGTTTGTAAGTATTCACCCCTTTCAGGACGGTAATGGGCGATTAAGCCGCCTCCTGACGACATTACTATTACTGCGAAGTGACTATAAATGGATTGAATATGTGAGTTTTGAACATGAGATTGAAAACAGAAAAAAAGACTATTATATAAGTTTGAGAAGTTGTCAGGCTCAAAGACCGAATGAAGATGTTACAGAATGGATTGATTTTTTTCTTGAATCTTTATTGAACATTCAGTATAAATTAGAGAAAAAATTAGAATTGACGAACCAGGAGAGCACACTTTCACCAAAAGAAAAAATGATCTATTCTTATATCATCAATAATCCGGGATGCAAATCTGGTGAGATAGCAGAGAAATTGAATATTCCCAAGCCAACAGTCAAGAGGATTCTTACAGATTTTATTTCTAAGAACCTAATCTCGAAATTCGGAAAGGGCGCCGGTACGAATTATACTGTAGGAGGATAATAATAATGCACACAACAATCACTTGCTGCACAGGCTTCCTAAACGTCATCCCGTCAGCAAGTGTAACGTTCGCTGTGATTTCAAAAGTAAAAAAAACAGCATTTGAAGGGCAGCACAAAATTTTGGATGGAATTAATATTGTAGGCAGGCTTGGCATCCAGGAATGTTTGACAACCCTGAAAAAACGTATATTTGTATTTAAAATTACTTGGCATGACGATTCAAAGAATTGATAATCAAATAGTTATTTCTCTTCCGGGGTCAATCGACCTGGAGGGAGTTCAGCGTCTCATCAACTATTTGCTGTACAAGGAGGCAACCAAAGACAGCAAAGCAAAGCAGGAAGACGTAGATATACTTGCCCGCGAGGCCAATAAGCAATGGTGGGCAGAAAATAAACATCGCTTTTTTTTACCAGAGTGAAATTCGTCGTTGATAGGTAATGCCAAATTTGCATAAAATCTAAGCATACGTTACGCCCCACTTCAAACACTTTTTAACAAACTTGACATGACAACGGTTTTAAAAGTCAATATACAAGACCTAAATAGTCAGTTTTTTCATGATTTAGGCCAAAACATCTCGGATTCTACAGAGGTTGAGATACGCATACCCGAAAAAAAAGGAAAGAGTGAGTTGTTTTCAGATAAGGAGTTTTGGCAGGTTATCGAAATGTTGGACTGGTCGAAGCAAGATTCAGACGAGATTATGATGCCCGCGATAAAAAAACTTGCAGATATGCCCGTTGTAAATATCTACTTGTTTGCAGATAAGCTTTCTGAAAAGCTCTTTCAATTAGACACCCGCCCACATGGGGATGCTTATTTATCTAATGAAGGAGACGACTATCTTTCCGTAGACGATTTTCTGTATATAAGATGTGCCGTAGTTGCAGAAGGAAAAAAATATTTCGAAAAAGTCAAGGCAAATCCTTCTAAGTTCCCTGCTGAAATAAGCTTTGAGCCACTTTTAAGTTTGGCACATAAAGCATATAAAATGAAAACCGGAAGAGGATTTGAATATTATCCTGTAATTAGTTACGAAACTTACAGCAACAAAAGCGGCTGGAAATAATTATGCCCCACAATAATTCAAACCAAAACATGAAGCCACACCATCTTTACGAAATAGTCGATAAAGAAGGCGAGGATACTTTTAAATATGGCATTAGTTGTGACCCTATCGGAAAAGATGGTATGTCAGACCGTATGAGAATACAAGTGTCCTTTCTGAATCGTCTTTATGAGTGGGCACGGTTCTTTGGTAGGATTTTGATCTTTGACATTCCTGGTAAAAAAGAAGCGCGTAGATATGAAACAGATCATATCAAGGAATATGAACGCGCAAATGGACGCAAGCCAAAAGGCAACGTAAGGTATTGATAATAAAAAAACAGCGAACTATGGCTTCCTTGCCAACTACTCGCTAAACGCGGCAGTATGCAAGGAAGCAACCGTTCGCT
>JANMME010000508.1:0-2191 GCA_031373015.1 Saprospiraceae bacterium | reverse complement strand
CGGCGACTTTCTGAATGGGACCACTGCTTGATACTATTGACCTGCCGGTGAAAGTCACCCCGGTGAGCTACAATGAACTGGCCAACAACGAAGATTGAGGATTTGGCGGAGGCGATCCCTTATCGGATTTTGGATAGAGAGGGATGGGCGGGGTGAGGGGTGAGGGGTGATGC
Organism: Saprospiraceae bacterium; assembly: GCA_031373015.1. Lineage (GTDB taxonomy): Bacteria > Bacteroidota > Bacteroidia > Chitinophagales > Saprospiraceae > M3007. The sequence continues at coordinate 2,018 of JANMME010000508.1, read as the reverse complement.
CGGCACAGCCGGCGCGAATATTGGGCACAAGGCTTGCAGCCTTTGCGCCAGCGGGAGGGAAAACTACGGACCGGCAAAAATGGTGCTAGTCGGCACAGCCGACACGAATAGTAGGCACAAGGCTTGCAGCCTTTGCGCCAGCGGTGACGACACTTCTACAGCGTTTATTGCATGGAGAATTCGGCCTCCTTGCCCCTCACAAAATTAGACACCGCGTACAAGGGCAACACTTTAATATCATCGTATCGGGCAAAATTTTCAAGAGAGAATCTGAAACCGAAGGGCTTGTTCTTTTCTGAAAGGAATGTACGGAGGCTTTGCATTTGTCCTTTGCCGGAAGATTTAACCTCCACGGGAAATAATTCATTGTTGCGTTGAATGATAAAATCTACCTCTGCGTTGGCTTTTCCTTCCCGGTGCCAGTAATACAGCGCAGGCTCCTGGTCAGGCGACTGGTACTTGAGGTACTCGAGTCCCCAAAAATGTTCTGCCAGTACCCCTTTGTTTCCAAATGCAAAGTTGCGATCGGTATAAAGCGTTGCCAAATCAAGACCCAGGATGCGCTGGAAAAGGCCCGTGTCCAAGAGGAGCATCTTGCGCTTTTTTTCATCTGCTTCGGCGCCTATGGGGATGTTGTTGGCCGCTGTGTGCGTAACAGGTATTACCCAACCTGCCAGTCGAAGTAATTCTAGAGCCTCCTTTGCCTGGTAATCCTTGATTTGTTCCGAGGCTTTTGAGTAAATAAACTTCCCGCCAGCCTGACTGACAACCGCATTAAATACTTCCTGTAAACGAAAAACAGGAACCGAATCTTTATACTTGGCAAAATCGGAGCGTAAGGTACGGAGCAAATCATCCAACACAACCTGTACCTGCAACAATTGCCGCGTCTCTGCATATCGCTTGACGGCTTCCGGCATGCCACCCGTTACAAAAAAAAGCGACATGAGCGCCACCAATCGCTCGTGCATAATATCGGGCAATGGGTTCTCCATGTCAGCTTTTCTTTTTGCATCGAGTAACAGGCTTTCTCCAGTGGCCTCCAAAAATTCGTCAAAAGAAAACGGAAACATATAATAAGACCTAACCCGCCCAACGCCAAAGGAGGGCAACGATTGTAGCGCAAATTCTAATAAAGAACCTGCTGCAATCAGATGCAAAACCGGTTCCTGTTCGTAGAAAAAACGCATGGCTGAAATGGCTTTCGGGCAGGCTTGTATCTCATCGAAAAACAAAAGGGTTTTACCCGATACAATTTGCTTTCCGCGCATCACCGATAACTGTTCAATAATTCTAGCGGGGGTTAAATCACTTTCAAAAACAGCCTTGAAGAGCGGTTTTTCTTCGAAATTGATTTCCATGAAATCTTCAAAACTTTCGGCGAGTTGCCGTACAGCCGATGATTTCCCTACCTGGCGGGCGCCTCTCAGGATCAGAGGCTTCCGATAGCGGTCGTTTTTCCACTCCAATAAGTGGTTATCTATTTGCCTATGAAAGTACATTTTAGAAAATTCGGAGCAAAAATAAAAATATTTTATGGAAAATGCGGGGCAAAGATATATAGTTTTTTTAGAAAATTCGGAGCAAAATATAGAAGTTACCCCCAGATCTACAACGAACTCACCAACACCGAACGCGCCAAACTTGACAGCGCAACCATCAGGGATTTGGGTAGAAGGGGGGTGATAAATACATTAGCGTTCAATATTTTAAATATCAAACACCGAAATTAAAAAGCCCCCTGTCCTTCCGAAGACAAACAGGGGGTAAAATGCTATCAATGTTTTTTGGGGGTTATTCCACGACTACTTTTTTCACAAATACCTGTCCTTCCGCACGGGCTATTTCAACTTATGGTGCGTGGTATCCGTTATCAGTGCTGTTTGAATGGACCAAGCAAAATCGAGCGATACCTGATTTTTGAAATATGGCGCGGGAAAGTCTATTGTTTGATTAGTTGTATACTTTCCGTCCGTTGTAGAGAGGATTGCCAGTGCATGACAGCTCATACAGTTGGA
>JANMME010000507.1:0-7222 GCA_031373015.1 Saprospiraceae bacterium | reverse complement strand
CCAATGTCCAACGTCCAATGACTACTCATTCCACCACAGCTTTTGATACAGCGTCGTATGCGGAATGTTCGGGTTTTTACTCACTTCATTTTGCGGATAAAGCCCTCTCCAAACAAAACTGGTGGCGACCGGGACGTCATTGTCATTATTGGGTATCTTTTGATACCCTGGGAATTGATAATTATGCCGCCGCACATCCACCCAGCTTTCAACATTCATTGGAAACATGGCAATATATTTTTGCACCATGATCTTTTCCAGGGTAATGCTGGCAGCAGTCTGCTGTGCATTGGCTTGCTTGTAGTCGTTTATTTTTTGCACGTAAGCAGTCAAATCCGTACCGCTGAGTTGCCCGGTATACCAGGGTGAAACCTTGTCAATAGACGCAACAATGCCCAAATTGCAAGCAGCGGCTGCCCTGGGCATATCTCCCGCTCTAAAAGCAGCCTCTGCCTCAATAAAGCGGAATTCAGCGTACGTTCCCAGATGCATGGGAGAATCTTTTTTGTCAAAATAACCGCCCAATCTGGAAAAATTTGAAACCACATCACCCGTTATTGGAGTGCTGTTCTCCTTCCCCCGGTAAGTACCATCGCTCAAGGTTTTAGTCCAATAGTTTTCCTTTCTGGGGTCGTTGGTGGTCTCCTGTAAATTCATAAAGTCATAAGCCGCAACGATCCATGGGGACAGAGAATAAAACCCGGACCAGGGATTATCTCTACCTGATCCTTTGTATGTAAAGATAAAATCGCCATCGTTGGAAGTGAAACCCGCAGCCAGCCCGTTGTCAATATACCTCAATGCATCGGTGGCTGAACCCATTGGATTTTTGATACTGAGGTGGTTATGGTATCGTGCCAGCAATAAAGATGCGACACCTTTCCATTTTTGAATGTTTCCGCCAAAAACAATATCTTCTGCATCTAAGGCTTTCACGGGCGTCCGCCCCAAATCAGCAATACTTTCTTCCAAAAGGGTAAAGATGGTGTTGTAAATGGTTTCTTGCGCATCCACAGTTGGAGCAGGTACCAAAGGCCCTTGCAAGGCCTGAGAATAAGGGATTTCGCCATAGATATCCGTCATATACCCCAGGGAATGGGCCGTTAATATCTTGGCCACTGCCACATGATGCCACAATTCCTGTTCTGTGCCCCGCTTGATCACATCTTTTGCATCCAACATGCCGTTATAAATCTTGTCCCAATCGGAATCTCTATTGGTAATTTCATCCCACTGGTCAAAAAAGTTCAGGCTTCCGGCAAAAGCCCGAATGAATGTGCCGCTCTTATAATCATAGCTCTCTTCTGTCCTTGAATATTCAGACAGAATATTGTCTTCTGCAGCGGTCAATACCAGTTTTACGTCTGCGCTGACCGGGTTGTTTGGATCTATATTTAAATCTTCAAAATTCTTTTTACAGCTAAAAAGGAGGAGGATTGCAAGTATTGGAAATGTTTTTTTCATGACTTGTATATTTAGAAGTTCATTTTTAGAGAGAAACTGTAGCTTTTAGTACCCGGAACGCCAAACATATCAATCACCTGCACATTGCCCGGCCCCAGAGCATTGGCTGATTCTGGATCTACGCCGCTATAAGGCGTACTGATCCAAAGGTTTCGGCCCGATGCAGTCATCACGATTTGTTTGATAAAAGTACGTTCCAGCCATTTTGGATTGAGCTGGTAGCTCAGAGAGATATTGCGTAAACGCACCCAGGAGGCGTCCTCCATGGCTGGTTCATCTATAAAGCTACGCTTTGATTCGAAGTAGGTTTGCGACAAAACGACCTCCTTAGTATTGACTGCTCCGGTGGATTTTACGATCCCATCGAAAACCCTTGTAGTACCTAACTGTTCTATATCTATATCGCTGCCATAATACCACATTGCCAGACGAGACTCGTTGAATAATTCTCCACCTTGCTTAACATCAAACAAAAAGCTGAGTTTCCAATTTTTATACCCCAGTCTGTTGGTAAAATTCATAGTCCAATCCGGATTCGGATCACCCAGGGCTTTTCGGTCGTTGGATTGAATAGGGAATCCGTCATCCCCGAGCAGAAGATTGTTTTGGGCATCCCGTTCGTAGTAAGAACCACTCACCGTTCCGTATGGAAGGCCCGGCTTAACAATAATGTTGGCACCAAACCAGGCAGACTGCCCGATGACGACCTCATTTAAACCAGCGGGAATTTCAAGCACTTCATTTTTATTTTTAGTAAAGTTGACGCTTGCGTCCCAACTCCAGTTTTTCTTGTTTTTCAACAGATTTGACGTTGAAAGGGAGACTTCCAAACCCTTGTTTTCAATCACTCCTGCATTCAGAATATAAGATGCATATCCGGTACTGCCTGGCAAAGAAGCCTGCGCGATTTGGTCCTTAGTGACTCTCTTATAATAGGTCAAATTAAGATTGAACAATTCATCCAAAAAGATCAAATCCAGGCCAAACTCACTTGAGTTAGATATTTCAGGCTTGAGATTCGGGTTCTTTGAATCATTGACCACTGAAAATCCAGATTGACCTGCCACTATTTTTTCCAGATAATAGGTATTCGTTGTAGCATATATAGGTGCGTCATTTCCTATCTGCGCAAAAGAAGCCCTTATCTTTCCAGAATTCAACCAATCCATCTTAAGAAATTTGGTGAAGACAAATCCGGCACTAGCCGAAGGGTATAAATATGAATTGTTGTCTTTAGGCAAGGTTGATGACCAATCATTTCTCGCTGAAAGTTCGAGGAACAGGTAGTTTTTATATCCAAAACCCAACTCTCCAAAGGCGCCAATAATCCGCTTGTTTTTAATGGTGTTGGTTACTGAAACTATTTTTGCGTTAGAAATGTCGTCGAAGTTCTTAAGGTTCAACGACTGGCCGTAAATGAAGGATCTGTCAAAGTGTTGTTCAAAAACATTGTTACCTACCAAAAAATTGATGCTGAATTGATCATCAAAGATGTTCTTGGAGCCCGACAATATCAAATCTGAATTAATATCCCTGGAGTTGGCATACAGGTCGTAAATATCTCCTAACAGGTTAAAGGGCGAACCAATGGGGTGAACCAGCTTTCTTTTTTCGTTAAAATTGTCTATTCCAAGTTTGTAACTCAGTGCCAGATTACGCGCCAGTGTATATCCCAGACTGACATTTCCGATCAAACGATCCACGTGTATATTTTCTGGCTCTTTCTTGACTATCCAAACCGGAGAGGGCTTATTATTAGATTTTGAATAAAAAGTCGTGTTGCCCTGGCTATCTTCCCATGGTCCATTGATATCATACACCGAATTGGAAATGCAGCTCAAACCATACGTAGGACTTCTATACCCGGTAGGAAAGGCCACCATGTCGGTCCCAATGTAATTGGAACTGATGCCTACCGTGAGCCTGTCTGTTACATTATAGTCGCCTTTCAACAAAAAGGAGCGTTTTTGATACGCGTCTTCTGGCATGATGGAATGATCGTCTACATTGGTAAAGCCGGCAAAAAGGCTTCCTTTGTCGTTCCCGGCAGAAAAACTGAGGGCATTTTTGGTAGACACCCCGGTTCTCCAAAAGTCATCATAATACCCCGTGTAGTTTGGAATACGTTGGCCAGATACATCTTCCAATGTTCCGTCCATATTCAGATCAATAACCGTCCCGGTAGGAAATACAGGATTGTCTGAATATGCAGGTCCAAACTTTTGCGTGTTGGACGCAATAAAAACGCCCCCGGAACCTTGGGTGAATTTGTGTTGAATCTTAGGTGCCCTGCTAATTTCAGAAAACTCCACGGAAGAGCTCAGAGAAATATCGAACCCTTTTTTACCGCTTTTGGTTTTGATCAGTATCACCCCATTGTTGGCCCGGCTACCATACATGGCGGTAGCTGCGCCTCCTTTCAACACAGCAATAGATTCAATGTCGTATTGATTGATATCAATGGCCCGGTTCGTACCTCTGTATATGGTATAAGCATCCCGATAGTCCGATGAATTACCTCCAGCGTTGCTGGGGTCTGTCTGATTGCTGATAGGCACCCCGTCCACTACAAATAAGGGTTGATTGTTGCCGCTTATGCTGGAATAGCCGCGTATGACGATGTTAGAGGCTCCGCCAGCGCCACCGCCCGTCGGTGTAATAAATACCCCGGCAAGTTTTCCATTTAAAGCATTGACGAAATTGGATTCTCCCGAATTGTTCAGATCCTCCCCACTCAGGTTTTGCATGGAATAGCCCAATTTCATTTTTTCTTTTTTCCTTCCAAAAGCAGTAATAACCACGTCCCCGAATGTGCGATCGTCTGGCGTTAAACGAATATTGATTTCGTTGCTTGCTCCCACCGTGGCTTGTTCCCGATTCATCCCAATCATGGAGAACTCCAATACATCTCCTACGGAGGCCTTTATTTCGTATCGCCCATTTAGATCAGTGGTTGCGTTTTTTAAATTTGCTTGCACCTTGACGGTAACACCAGCCAAAGGTTCGCCCTCTCCATCGGTAATGATGCCGGTAATGGTTTTTTCCTGGGCAAAAGCTGTTTGTAACAATCCTAATAACAGGATTATAAGGTTAAGTTTTTTCATTGTTAAAGTTGTTAATTAAAAAAGTTGGTTTGTTTCTCTACCGTTGCACGACCAGTTTCCCGGTCACTGCCCCTTTATGCGTTCGCCACTCTACCAAGTAAAGGCCATTGGGGAGGCCTTCGATATTGATGGCGGCATCGCCTTCAAAGGTTGGAAGTTGCTGCTCCCGAATGCGGCGGCCTTGCAGATCCATGATGCTCACCGTGCTCGGCTTGGCAGATTGGCCTTTCAAGTGCAGCGTGCCTTCCGCTGGGTTGGGGAAAAGCGCCATGGTCGGGCGTTCGCTTTCCGTGCTGATGCCCATCATAACATCGTGGCAAGGCGCTACATCCGTAACCACAAACTGGTGCATCATCCCTCCACCTATGGCGTCTTCGTGGTGCACAATATGGCAATGGTACATATAGGTTTCCTTATGGTCAATCATAGTGGGGTATAGGTCAAACTTGGCCAAAAAACGCAATTTCCAACCAGGCATAACCAGCACATCGTCTTTGGGGCCGTTAAAACCAAGGGATTCCAGGTTGAGGTAATTGCCATTCTTATCCACAACATCCAGTATTCGGAACTGTACCTTGTGTATGTGGAAAGGGTGCGCAATAGTCGAAATATTGTGGATGGTCCAGATTTCCTTTGTATTCACGCAGATGGTGTCGTCTATTCGTTCTTCACTATAGGTCGTGGAGTCTATAGTAAACGCCACCTTATTGTATTTTATCGAGTCCAGCGTCGGAGTCACATGAAAAATGGTAGAGTCATAATGCATCACAAGGCGCTTCAAGCGGTGTGCTACTACGTTAGAAGTATCTGCGAGGCCTTCGGGCCAAGTGGTGGTGAAGGGTGTGAAAGCGGTGACTGGGGTATACCCCGGGGGATCTGCTACAATGCGCAATTTGAGGAAAGACTCTCCCTTGGTCGCATCTTTGCCTTTGCCGCTGGAAGGCAAGTTATCGGGAGGGGAAGGCGGTGAAAGAGTACTGCCAACGATGGATCCCGGCATGTATTTCTTCAGATTTCTCAGAAACAGACTGTCGCCAGGCATATAAGCACTCAAATCCAGGACGATCTCATCCCGTTCGCCAGAACTGTTTCGGAGGACTTTCATGAGCTCTGGCTTAAGGGTGTATCCGCCGTCCGAGGCGACCAGGTAGAAATTCTGCAGGTTTGCAAGCGAGGTGTCGGTATTGTTGAATTTGGACAATCCGAATACCATGCCCTTGCGGCTTGAGCCATTTAGGATGCGCAACCGGACGAAGTGGGCAGGTACTTCCACGTATGGATTGGTCACGCCGTTGACGAGATTAATGGGGCGCGATGATTGGAATGTATCCACTTGATAAACGTCATAAATTTTATCTAAACTGGTGCTCAAGTCATTAATAATCACCGGGATGTCGTCCACCCCATAAGTATGTGGTAAGGTTTCGCGGATTGGGTCGTTTGGATCATCTATGATAATCATACCCGCAAGGCCAGCCTGCACTTGCTGCACTGTTTTGTCGTGAAGGTGGGGGTGGTACCACATGGTAGCGGCCCCGTCAAGGACTTCGAAGGAGGGCTTCCATGTTTTGCCCGGATCAATCATCTGGTGTGGGCCACCATCCATCATCGCGGGGAGCTGGACCCCGTGCCAGTGGGTAGTTGTTACCTGACCAATCAGGTTTGTGACCTGGATATTGGCATTTTTCCCTTTATACCAATGGAGTGTGGGGCCCAGTACGGTCATATCGGAACTACCAGCCTTGTTGTAGCAGAATGAAATGAGGCCGTTTGGTTGGTTCGAATTGCCATTGAGGGGTAAATCCGAAGGCGCGCCCGGGTTGAATTTGTGGCGTTTCACCCGCATTTCCAACTTGATGGTGTCATTTACGGGTTCGAGGAGCGGCGGAATCGGGATTTTGTTGTAGAAAGTGGGCTGGGCAAAGGCACTGCCTGCCAGCATCATAGCCAAGGCCATGTTGCGAATAATAGGGAGGGCTTTCATGATTGTATCAATTTAGTGAACAATAAATACTTTCCTATTAATTAGGTTTCACTTGATTGACAGGTCGGAGAATTCAATGGCGTTTACTGGTATCATCGGCAAAGATTAATATCAAATATTTCTCAAAGGAGGGTATTTATACCTGTTTTGAAATTCAGGGAGAAATACCTGTGTTAAAATATGGTCGAAAAGTAGTATAAAATTTGAGTGTGTACTGTTTTTTAAAATATTTATCTTAAAATTTGTGGATTGTCGGCATGGAACGCCATGTAATGTACCGGCGGCTTTAGCCGCAGGAATGTGCTCGCAATGAATTGTGAGTGCCCAAGCCCAGCGTGTCATTTTAGGTAGCGATAAGCAATAAAGTTTCGAGGTGAACCTCGAAACGGTCTAAGTCTGTATGAGGCAGACCCTATTTCAAAGATATTTCAGATTTCCACTTTATTATTCGGTTTATAGTCAACTCTTATGCTCGTTAAAAGGGACTGGGGGGCTATTTCAACTTATGGTGCGTGGTGTCCACTATCAATGCTGTTTGAATGGACCAAGCAAAATCGAGCGATACCTGATTTTTGAAATATGGCGCGGGAAAGTCTATTGTTTGATTAGTTGTATACTTTCCGTCCGTTGTAGAGAGGATTGCCAGTGCATGACAGCTCATACAGTTGGA
>JANMME010000497.1:0-10291 GCA_031373015.1 Saprospiraceae bacterium | reverse complement strand
AAAAATTGTACCACCGGGCTTTAACCGGGGGCCGGGGTTTGTTGTGGGGGCCACCCATTAACACCGGGGGCGCCCGTTTGCACGCCGCCCCACCGCTCAGTGCAGTGCTGGGTGGTGTTTGCGATGGAAGGGCAGGGGGTGGAGCTTACTTGTTAATTGTACTGTTCAATGCTGCACCACCAATGGCCGCCTCACAAATCCTCCATTTTCATTTTGCACCATCACTTCATAAAGCCCATTGGGCCAGTTGGCTACCTGCATTTGCAGCGATTCGCCGGAAACGGTACCCTGCCATTGCAAACGCCCCATGGCGTCCAGCACTCGCACGGTACAAGGCATTTCGGGTATTTTGTCAAAAACCAACCAGGTAGCGTCGGAAACAGGATTAGGATTCAGGGAACAAGCAAGCGGATGTGCCAAGAGAGGTTCATGGCTTCCCACCGAGACATCGCGTTTCCAAAGGCCAAGCCCAGATGATATGTTGCCAAGCTCTCCAGAGGCATAGATTGTACTTTCATGGAGCGTAGCGACAAATTGATAGTCAATGAGCGGTAGGCCAAGTTCCCAGCCGCCTGACCAAGATTGGCCATTATCGTCAGAGATATACAAGAGTGGGTCTGCAATCAATTGTTTGACGCCGGTGAGCAAAACTCGCCCCGCATCGCCGGTAATATCTACGATGGAGGGCAGATTGCCCTGGTCGTCGTAAAGGCCGACGGTGGCGGGTTTCCAGAGGTTGTTTTGTCTGCGGAATAACTGGTCTCCAGTTAATGCGAAAGGGATGTTTTCGGCGCCCCAAAGCCCCTGGATATATGGGTTGTTTCCAAGGCCGCTGTTAGCAACGCTATACAACTGTCCGTTACTGTAAGAAACATAAACATTATCCCCGTCCGAGAGATAGAGCGCGTTGCCCACCCCTACAACATAATCAAGAAAAAATATATCAGGAGGTATGGCGATGAGTTCCCAATTAAGCCCCCAATCGGAGGAACGGTAAATAGAGTCGGCAAACCATGCTGATGCGAAAATATGGGCGTTGGTGGAAGTGAAGTCTAAACTGCCGCCCAAAGGGTCGTTGGCGTTGGTGCCTGCTGGGATATACTCCCAAGTATTGCCGTTGTCAAAAGAGCGCCTCGCACCTCCTCCTACGATGAAGATAGAATCCCCATGCGCGATAAAACTTCTGAAGCTGTTAAAATTTTTGCCCCTGAAAAAGTGCCACTCTATGCCCTCGTTTTCTGTAACATAGAATTCACCGTAGGAGAAGAGATAAAGTTTGCCCTGGTGGTATTCGATACGATCTGGGGAAAAGAATGGGGTAGAGACCTCCCCCAGCACTGTTTCCCATCCAAGGTTGCCTGTCCACCAGTTTTGCCCTTCGTCCGGCGATTTGAAAAACCCATCTGAACCACCGAGGCAGAGCGTGGCACCTCTTTTTTCTATGACCAATGCGTTAGGGGTTTCGAGCCGCTCCCAAGTGATGCCTTCATTAGCGGAAGACGATATTCCTCCATCTGTGATAAAAAGTTTGCCATTCAAAAACAGCATATCCCAGACATTGTAGTATTGATCAGTTGTGGGAAGCGAAAAATTTGCCCAAGATGCGCCCAGATTAGTGGAGCGGTAAATGGTACTGGTAGTGTCGTAAATTTTGACAAACGCACCAATTTCAGTTGGAAAGATGGTTAACTGCGCATAAGTCAAACCCGTGGCATCATAGGGCGCTGTGCTGGAATTCCAAGTAAGCCCGTCGTCTGTGGAGCGATAAAGCCGGGTCTCTGTCGTTATGAGCCAGGCTTGGTCGCCGATCCTTTTTAGGTCGTAAACTTTTCCCATGGTTTGCTGAACTGTTTGCCAACTTCCTCCGCTATCGCCGCTGCGCAAGATGACGGAATCATTCACGGCCAAAAGCGTGTTGCCCCAGGCCTCAAACAAGTCGGTCTTGGTTTGGTTTGGCCAACTTAGGGGCATCCAATTTGCCCCATCGTCGTTGCTGACATAAGCGAGAAAATTATTTGCCTGATTGTTTTTCCCTGTTACATAAAGCCGATCTCCATCCGAAGAGCAGCGCGGGGTAACGGTATTTAAATTGGTTGGCAAACTGGCTGCCAACTCCCAATGGATATTGTCATTGGTTCGGGCCACCTTAATTTGGAAATTTTTGAAAAAAGTGGAGTACACAGACTGTTTGTGTACGGTCAAGTCCCTATAAATGTAAGTACCTACAGGGATAGGCACCGCCGTCCATTGGGCAAAGGAAAGGAGGGGTAGCAAGCCGAAAATGGCAATGAGCATGTTTTTGTGATAGATGGTCATTTTCATGTTTACTGATTTTAGACCGTGAATTTAAGGTCTGAAATGTCGCACTTGCACATTTGACTGCTTTTAATTTTGTTTAATACGAGCAAACCATGTACTTTAGGGCGCGACTTTGATCAGATTACACATAAAACTACCTTTTCCTATCTCATGAAAAAAACACTTACCCTCGCCCTCCTCTCATTTTTCTCCCTTTTTCAAACCTCCGCCCAGCCCGCTCAAATTTTTTTGGGCGAAAATGGCCGCGACATCCTTCAGCAATTGGTATCCGCACCTGACGGTAATTTTTACGCCGTCGGCTCCCGGACCATTGGCAGCGCGCCTTCCAAAATTTGGCTGCTCAAAATCGGAACTGATGCGCAGATCATTTGGGAAAAAACATACGCGCTCAACAATGCCGACTTCGGAGAGCACGGTTTGGGCCTCAGTATTTTCCCCGACGGCAGCCTAATCGTGACTGGAGTGCAGCGCACTGATGATGTTTTTAATGATGAAATAGCCCTGACCCTCAAAACCGATGCGAACGGCAATCAGATTTGGAAACGCAGCTATGCCAATGTGACAGCCGTTTTCGACGCTGCTACTGTTGGCAACAATATTATGCTCGTCGGATGGTCAGATTATACAGGTTCGTCAGACGGCGGGCAGATTTTGCTTGTTAATGCCAATGGTATTCTGCAATGGAAACTTCCCATAGAAGTGTACAACCAAACCAAAGTGCGCCGAATTTTTCCCACCAGCGATGGCAATTATTTGCTGGTGGGTCGAGCAAATGTAATCGGGGCAGGATTTGGCGGCATTTTTCTCCGGAAAATAGAGCCCGATGGCACCCAGATTTGGGAAAAAACAGAAGATACCGATTGGGACGAGCTACACCAAGGCTTCAATGAGGATTTTTACAACCAAGCATTAGGGGCTGTTCAACAATCTGATGGAAGCGTTTTCATCACTAACCCTACGGGATATAATGCTGACATCGCCCTGCTCCATTTTTCGGTAGATGGCGAGCTCCTGACGAATAAAACCTATGGCAGCCCGACTGAAAGGGAAATACCTTACCACTTGCAAATTTTGCCCAATGGGAAAATCCTCCTCTGCGGCGAATCATCCGGCAACATTTTCCCTATTAATTATCAGGGCTTTGCAATGCTCATAGACCCAAATGGGCTCGAACTCTGGCGACAGTATTATGGTACGAATGGCAGCAACGAGCGGCTTTTTGGCGGCGTGAGTTTGCCCAATGGCGACTTCTTGTTTGCCGGAAGCTCCAACCTGCAAGCAGGTGGGGGCACAGCATTGCCTGACGGATGGCTGCTTCGCACGGAGCCTGATGGCAACGTGTTTCCTTGGACTATTGAGGGTAAAATCGTGATAGACCTCAACAACAACTGTCAAGAAGACCCCGGAGAACCGCCCGCTAGCTATTGGTTTGTCAACGTGACGGACAGCGTAGTACACACTTTGAATACCGACCAAAACGGCTTTTTCAAGCTGCGCACGGGCGACGGGAACTCGGTGGTAACAGCTTTCCCTCCCGCCGCCCAAGCAAGTATTTGGGCTTTTTGTCAAAATGATCTCCCCGTTTTGAACGATGCAGCACACCCCGTCGCCAACGTCGTGTTCTTTGCACAATCCACCGATGGCGGTTGCCCGCACACAGAGGTCAGCGTGACGCAGCCCGACTTGCATCGCTGCGACACGAGCCGCTTTTTTGTCACCGTGCAAAACCACGGCTCAGGCCCTTCCAACGGTCTGTTGCTCGAAGTGAAACTCGATCCAGATTTGGGCCTTGTGTCTGCTTCTGAGCCATATTCGCAAAACGGCCAAACCTTTGCTTTCTCCGTAGACCCAATGTCCGGGTTTGCAGCAAACACCATCGAAATCCGGGCAAAATTGTCCTGCGATGTTCAGTTGAGCGCAACGCATGCCGTTGTAGCCAATATCAGCCCGATCGAATGCGCCACAGATTGGGACGGCCCGGTATTCAAAATAGAGGGCAAATGCGCGGGGAACGAAGTGAAATTTGAAATGCAAAACATTGGCGGAGGGGGCGCAAACGCCAGCACTTCCTACCGCATTTTGGCGGATGATCTTTTGGTTGGGAACAGTACAGCCATTAATCTCCCATCCAACGCCCCTCCCGAAGTCCTGTCGCTTCCTGCCGATGGTCGCACCTGGCGGGTCGAGTTGTTGCAAGCCCCGGGTTACCCAGCCCTGAGCCAGCCGGCTGCTACGGTGGAAGGCTGCGGAACGGGCCCCAATGGACTTCATTCTATTGCGTTTAGAAACGCTTGGCAATTTGACGATAGCGCCCCAGAGGTGTCGGCAGTACTCGCGCCCAATACGACCGGCCTTAAAGACAAAATAGCCGAAGCCACCCACGGCTTTGGGCTTTACAACTTTATTGACGACAAAGATTGGCTTGAATTCACCGCTCGGTTTGAAAATCCGCTCCCTACACAAGCCCAAGGCGTGGAGTTTAGGCTGACATTCAGCACTACGCTTGATGTGCGCACTTTCCAGCCCTTGGCTTGGAACACCCCTGTGACCTATGGTTTGGACAACAATGGCGCCCTGCGCGTGCAGATGCCTGACGCGAAATTGGATACCAGCGGCTTGGGTGCAGTGGCTATGCTGCGTTTTCGAATCCGCCCATTGCCCAATGTGCCCCCAGATTCCGGTTCGTATAGCCTTTTTGTGGTCAGCGGCGATGCATATTTGGGGAATACGGGCCCGTATCCTCTAGCCGATGGCTTTCTCAATTATTCCAAAACCTTCCTTTCAAACTCGGACTATTATAATTCCTATGGGCCCGATGTGCTGCGCTTTGGCGGCAGGAGTTACGACTTCGGAACTACTTTGGCACAAGCGGCTGACGGCAGTGTGTTTCTTGCAGGAGAATCAAGCAGTTACAGCGACCGAACTTACAATGATGGATTGCTCATAAAAGCCAACTCGAAGGGCAGGGCATACTGGCTCACGGCGATAGATTTGGGAGATGGTGCTTCCAACACGATCAGAGGTGTGGCCCCTTTGGCCGATGGTGGCTGTCTGGTGGTTGGGAATTATCTTCCAAAGACTGCCACAAACGGCTATCTTTCAGAATATACCCCCTACTTCGCCCGAATTGATGCGATGGGTAAATTGTTATGGCACAAAAAGTTTCGGCCTTATGGCGACCAATACGGTGCATGGGTGAGTGGGATCATAAATACATCCGATGGGAATGCCCTCCTGTTTGGATACTCAGAAAGTGAATTTGGTTCAGACCAGTATTACCAAAAAATAACCGCAAATGGCGATCTGATCTGGAGTACCACTGAATCTATAAACGGCTCAGCCTTTCGGCCTTCGAAAGCATTATCCACACCTGATGGAGGGTTTGTTTTTGTGGGCACCAATGAAAGCACCGTTTTAGATTTTGGGATTTATCTTGAAAAAATAGATGCCAATGGCAACAAAGTGTGGAGTCAGGGACACAACCCTGTGGAAGGAATATATTTTGGCTCAGCAGCTCCAGCCCCCGATGGTGGTTACATGGTGATGGGCTATACCCAATGGGAAGCCGATAGCAACAACTATGTAACAACACCACTTTTTGCCAAATTTACCTCAGAAGGAATGTTTGAATGGGAAAAAATGCCCATCGTTGGACCCCTACAGAGTGCCCGAACCTACAATATTGTCCCAGACCCCACAGGTGGGTACTTTGTAACTGGAGAAATCAACGTAGACACCACCAGTTATGACGGCGATATCTTGCTCCTGAAAATAGATGACAATGCCGACACGCTTTGGTGGCGAAACTATGGTGCCCGCAACACCGAATGGGCCGAAGATTTGCTGCTTACCTCGACCAATGAGGTGATCTTGTGGGGCTTTAACCAAAGCCGTCCGCCCCTTTATAATCTTCAATGTGTACTGGTGCAAACCGACTTGCAAGGCAACGTGCCCACCACCAACCCAAACCCTTTACCTCCTACCAACCAAGCGATAGTATTACCTAACCCCGCCAGCGACTTTGCGCAAGTGATTTTGCTGAATGAGCAAACCGGCCCCTTCCGTTGGCAGTTGCAGCGCATTTCAGGTGAGTTGGCACAACAAGGCATCTCGTCCGGCCCGACTTTTTACATAAACTTGGAGGGGCTTGCTGCTGGCGTTTATTTGCTTACATTTCCTGACGAAAACATACCCGCAAAAAAGGTGGTGGTGCTGCACTGAAGTTTCTTTTGAAGGCATGTTATAAAAAATATTGGTGGCACGATTTCGAGTCGTGCCACCAATATACCCTTAAATCTCCCCCAGCAACGCCTTAAACTCCGGTTCCAACCTCATAAACTCCTCTACCGTAAGCGGCTGATTCCCATACCAAACCCGCTCAAATTGTCTTGTGACATCACGGAATTGCGTCCCCAAGCGATGTCCGCGCATCTCGCGCAAGTAATCGCGGTTGGTCTTTTCTTTTGACCAAACGATGGCTTCTTTTTCAGATAACTGCTTGATGGTCTGCAAGAAATAAAGCCGCACGGCCAAGGGCCAATTGGAAGCAGCGAGTGCTTCACGGAGGAAGCGTTCGAGGTCGGTTTCGTGGATGTACTCGTCAAGGTTGGCGAGCGTGATTTCGGTGCCATCGCGGGAGATCGTGCGGTTGCGCGGGGTCTGCATCATCCAATAAATGCCGTAGGCGATAATGCACAGCGCAAAAATGACAGCCAACGCCTGAAGAAAAGTGCCCAGCCCTTGCGTCATTCCATTCCAGTCGAATGACGGATCTGGCTCGTTGGTTTCGCGTCTTTTGCGCTCTTTGGGTGGCTTGGGCACGTCTTTGCTGTAGTCCATACCCCTTGCCGCCTTGTCCCACTCATCCCCACGAACCTCGCGGAGCGCGATGGGCGCAAGCGGTGGGGCGGAGTATGGCTCGCGCACATAATCTTCTTCCACCATTTCATCCTCATCAAGATAAGATGTGTCCGCAGCGATTTCTACTGCTTGTAAGGAGTCTTCCAGCACCTCCTCGACCTGTGCCGAGAGCGCGAACGGGAAAAGGAGGAAAAAGAGAATATTTTTCATTTTTGAAAAAGGTGGGTAATTAGGAACGGGTGAATAATAACTTGTCACTTTCAGGTAGATTACTTTTTGCTCAGACAACTATCTTTTTGTGCGAATAGTGGGGCTCTTTAATCAAAAAGATGGGCAGTATGAGCGAAAAGGAATCAGATGAAAGTGACAAATTATTATTCACCCGTTCCTTAGAAGTGACACTTTTTTAAAAAGTGTCACTTCTGCTCGCCTGAAAGGTCTAATGTCCAAAGTCCAACATCCAAAGTCATTCTCTCGCCAATCCCCTAATTTTTCGCGTCTGCCCCACATGTTCTAGATCCTCGCGAAGGCTCACCGCATCGCCGACTTCCCGGAAAGAAAAATATTGCAACCCACCGCTCAGCACCGTGATGAGGAAGAAAAGATACATCAACACACCTGCAGCGCAAGTTGTGGCGATGGTGCTGTAGGCGGCCATAGCACCCTCGGCGGGTGGCACGAACCAACTAAACAACTGAATGACCATTTCCCAAATGGGCGACTCTAAAAACATGAAAAACAACAAGTTGAGCGCTCCGGTCAGCAGTCCAAGCCCCATGGCTGGGCCCCAACGCATCAATTGCCAAGCCCGGCTTAAAGCATAAAATGGGTTGAGCGTTTCAAAGTAAATCACCGCTGCCCACAACGCGAGAAACGGGAAAGCCGCCCAAGATACAATCACCCCAAAATAGCCCGACAAAGACTCCAAGCCAAAAGCAAATCCCGGCATCAACAACAGCAGCGGAAGCCCTGCGAGCAAAGCCCGACGCGCTTCAAAAGGTGGGTGTTGTTCTGTATCCATCTCTTGCTCCAATGCGCGGAAGGCTGCTACTGTCACGCCGGCGAGCAAGAAAATTTGAAAAAAGTAAAGCCCAGAAGTAGCCTCGTTGCCAAAAAAGCCGCTTAATCCTCCCAGGATATCCAGTGGCCAAAGCGGCACTTCTGGATAGGCAAAGGTTTCTGCCGCCGTCTTTTCAGAAAAACCAAAAGCCCAGGCCGCAAAAGCCGCCGTGGTGGCAAAAAGCCCCAGCAGGGTCGTTCGAGGGTGCCGCGACAGGGCAGTAAAGACATCAGAGAGAATTTCGCCCACGGTTTTTATTCCCCTAAAATCAATGGCGTGTTCGCGGGTAGGTGGCAATTCTTTGTCCAAAGAAGTAGCGCGGAAGCCCCCCGTGCGGGCTTTGTGCCAAGGCAACCAAACAAAATACCAGAGCACAAAAAACAGCGATGTGAAAATAAACGAGGCGCGTATAAAATCGGGCGTTTCGGTGTAGCGGGTAAGAAAGCCCTCAAAAAAGCCGGCCAAAATGATGATGGGGACTATGCCAATAAAAATTTTTAGCCCACGCCGCATAGTAATCTGAAAAGCCTGCATGCGCCGATAAGTCCCCGGAAACAACAGGCCCGAGCCCGCCACCAAGCCTGCAGCCCCTGCGATGATGATGGCGCTGATTTCCAGAGTGCCATGAATCCAAATAGTCAGGAACGATTCCCAAAACACACCCTGTTCCACAAAAAAATACTGAAACGCGCCCACCATCACCCCGTTGTAAAGCATGATAAACACCGTGCCAATAGAAGCCAAGACCCCAAAAATGGCGGTGCGCAACGCTACAAAAAGGTTGTTTGCTGTAATGCCCGCTGTTGAGCCCAAAGGTCCGGAATCTTTGTAAACGGCCATGGGGTCGCCATGTTCGATGTTAGCGAGGGTCATGTCCACATATTCGTTGCCGAGGATAATGCGGGCAAAATCGGGGTTGATCATGCTTGACACCACCCCTATGCCAAAAGACAACACAAATAGCGCGAAGGATAGCAAAAGTGCTTTGCGCGATTCCCACATGATTCGGGGAAGTTCGTCGCTCCAGAACAGGCGCAAACGTTCTGTCGGGAAACGCCGACCCCGGTAGATATTGTGGAAAATCCGCTGTGCCAGCGAATTGAGAAAAACCCGCACCGAGCGATTGGGGTAAAAAGTGCGGGCGTACGACAGGTCATCGGTAATCTGAATGAACAGTTCGTTGAGCTTTTCCGGGTCGCGTCGGTCGTCGCGGAGCATCTGCTCAAAGCTGGCCCATTTTTCCCGGTTCTGCTCGATGAATTTTGTTTCTTTCATTTTGTGGTTTTGTCTCGGAAGATTTGATGTGGTTCAAATTTGGCAAGAGCAAAAGTAGCGGGTTTGGGCGTTTGTTGCGCCCGATAAAATTGCGTTTTGGCTAGGCGAAACCCAAAACATATTGTTTTTTTAACAAAATCAAAGGACGCTGACGCTCTTTTAACCAACTTTAACCTACCGTCAAATCGAGTTTAATGCTGCATTAACCAAAAATACAAAGCAGAAGAACCTATTTTTGACCCAGAAAATATGCGCACCGGAAATTGCGCAAATATTCATACACTTTCACGCCATGAAAAAAGTACATAATTCACTGATTTGGGCAATCGTCGGCCTCTTCGCTTTGGCATTCAATCCTGCTGCTAAAGCTCAAGACGATCTCTACTACGACCCGGCTACGGATGCTCCCGCTTCCACGCCCGCTACGCATGCCGAAGAATACGACGAAGACAACAACATCACCCGCCGCTACGACGATGACAACGACTATTACGAGGATGACGACGACTACGCGTACGAGTATTCATCTCGGGTTCGCCGCTTCCATCGCCACTCTTATGGGGTTGATTATTATGACCCATTCTTCGTAGACCTCTACAACTACGACCCTTACTACTCCCCCGGTACCAGCATTTACGTTTATAACTATAACGACTACTGGTCATACCGCCGTTGGCAGCGTTGGCAGCGTTGGAATGCTTGGAACAGCTTTGATTATGGCTATGGTGGCGGCTGGAACACATGGGGCTGGAATAGTGCCTATTCCTACAACAGCCC
>JANMME010000496.1:0-5075 GCA_031373015.1 Saprospiraceae bacterium | reverse complement strand
GTTGGCTTTTGACAAACACATCTCTCAAGCGGGATCCTGTCAACGGTCAAAAGCCAAAAGCCAAAGAGTCAAAAGTCAAAAGCCAACGGTCAAAAGTCAATCGTCTGACAAAAAAGTGGGCGAAAATAGGGATTGGGAAAGAAACGGGGGGTGGGAAGTTTTCAACATTGGAAAAAGGCCTCACCGAATTTTGCGATGGATAGTCACAGTAAATTGTTCTGCTTCAGTGTCGTTCAAAAAATCAATATCTGGGTAAGCATGCAATGCTCGAACGATGCCGCTCCCAAAGCCGCGGTACTCCAACAGGTCGGGCGCAAAAGAGACCAAAATGTTGTTGCGCGATTTCCTCACGCCTTTTCGAATCATATCTTCGGTGAGGCTGTTGGGGAGTTTTCCGGGGCTGATGATTTCTACCCGGTTCTGGAAAACGAAAATTTTTACCGAGTCATTGATGTAATAATCGCGGTGTACCAGCGCATTCACCAACAGTTCAGTAATGACAATCTCAGGGATTTCAGACTTGCCCAAGCTGTTGAAAGGTTGGTTGCCCTGCACTTTGTCCAATTTTGAAAGGATAAAATCGTAGCCTCTGCGGTACTGGGCATCCAATGTGCCGATGATGTTCTCGCTGCTGCGGTATTCCTGCTCGGCGATGTCGTTGCCCCAAAACCAAGCTGCCGCAATAAAAAATGCCGGGGTAAGCCGTTGGGTATTTTTGCCAAAGAGCAAAGCGCCTGCGATGTTCAGTTTGCCGTCTTTGCCCAAGTCAAGGTTTCGGATGTGCTTCTCCAAGTCTTCTTTTGTGCAATCCGATTTATATTTTTCTTCAAAAAAGTGCCTGAATTTGTCCCAATCTAAGTCGCCGAAAGTGCTTTTTTGGATGATGTGCTCTTCTGCGAACATATTCCCGCTGCTTTGAAGCAGCCGGGCGAGTTCTGCCTTGCTGGTCACTTTTCGTTTGTCTGCGCCATTTTTCAAAAAAATCAGGCCGTCTTTGTCCGTGTACGGTTTGTCTGTGCCTTCGGGCACGGTCACTACGATTACCTTCTTGCCGCCTATGCCAACGACTTCGGTGGTGATGATAATCGGGCTTTTAACGTGGTCGTTTGCGGCTGTGGATAAAAGGTTTTGGATGCGTTGCAAGTCTTCGAACGACAGCCCGGTTACGCCCCCAGTTTTGTCATTGACCCCGATGACAATTTTGCCGCCCATGCTGTTGGCAAAAGCGACGATTTCCTGTGCGGCACTGACGGCGTTGGTGATATTCTCTTTGAGTTGGAATGTGGTTGTTTCGCCGCCGCTAATCAAGTCCAGCAATTCTATTGCTTCCATGCGCTGCCGTTTTTGAATAAAGGTGAATCCATGTTTCGGTTTGATTCAGACGTAGTTCAAGATTTTGATTTGATACAAATTGAATTCTGCCACAAATGTAAGCATCCCAGCCCATTTCCAACTGGCTTCAGCCCGTAAAAAGCGGAATGGGAAGCTGCCAACACTCGGCAAACTTCCCATTCTGTTTATTGCTGCTTAGATTAAGCGTTCATATATACCAAAAGCCCTACTGTTTCACCATTTTCTGTACAAAAACCCCACTGGTATGGTACTTCAGTCGTAAGGATTCTTCTCTGGCTCCTGCCGAGTATCAAACAAATAAATAATCTTGATTTGGTCGGGAAAAACGAGGTAATAAAGCCAGTGGTATGTGCCCAAATTAATGAGATAAAGGTTGTCCGCTTTTGAAGATTTTCGCCCTAAATATGGCAGTTTTAGCAGTGATTTTGCCTGTTTCTGGGTGGTTTTAATAAACTTGGCAGCAGTGGCCTTCCCCCAATTTTCGGAAATGTATATGGCAACTTCGTCAATCTGGGCAAGCACCTCTTTGTCCCAGATCAGTTTTCGAGCCATTTTGCAAATTGTTTTTGAGCGTCCTCATCAGAGACAAAGTTGCCTTCATCTTTGCTCCGTTCGATAGCGCGAAGTAGAGCGGCTTCTTGCAAGGAAGTCATTTTTGACTCAATATCTTCCTTCAATCCATTTTCCAACTGAATGCGCGTTCGGATGAAATCCAGCATCAACTCGTATAATTGGTGGATGGAATCTTGGTCTCGAATTTTCGAGAGCCACTCGTACATTTCTAATTTTTGTTCAATAGCGGACATGATCAAGTAATTTTGATGCAAACTTAAAAAAGTGTTTCCATAGTACGACTTTCCCAAATCACCCTTTCGCCCATTCCCGCGCCATTTTCATTACCTCCTCATGCGGAATCGCATCGCTTTCATCATAACTCTCCTCAATCGCAATCTCTAATTCTTTGATCGCATGAGGTGGCATATCTTCGAGCATGTCCACACCGTTGACAAGATTTTTAAGATAGTGGAAGATACCTAATAATTCGTCCTCGTCCTCAATTTGGGTCAGCATTGTCACGATTTCACCGCGCAATTGGGCAATAGCCGCGCTGATGGAAATATCTTCTGCAACCATAATTCAAGATTTTGACTTGATACAAATTGAATTCTGCCACAAATGTAAGCACCCCAACCCATTTCCCAACTGGCGACAGCCCGTAAAAAACGGAATGGGAAGTTGCCGAGTGCGGGCAATCTTCCCTTTCCGTTTTTGCTGCTTATATTAAGCGTTCATATATACCCAAAGCCCTACTGTTTCACCATTTTCTGCACAAAAATACCGCTTCCCGCAGTTGCTCGCAGCAGGTAAACGCCTGGCATCCAATCTTTTGACGCTGGAATTTCCATTTTTTGTTCAGAAAAATCCTTGGCTTGAAACACCTTCCTGCCGCTCATGTTAAAAGTTGTAAGCAAACAAGTACTGATTTCTATAGCCAAAAACAAGTGCCTTTCCATCCGGCTGGAGGGTCATGCCTTGTGCTTCATCATTCCCAAAAGTGGGCACTTCGAACTTCCAACCAAAGCTGTCGTCTTTGTTTCCGTCTGTCAAAAATCGGACGGCGACCATCTTGATCGGTGAAGCCGTAGGTTCGGGATACAACCTTTTCGTAAGCGCAGCAATTATTTTGCCGTCCGATTGCTGGGCAAAATAGAGTTGGCCTTGATTGCTGCCAAATGCGTAGTTTGACAAATATCCTTTAAAACCTGGGTCAAGAGCCCCATTGGGGAATAACTGCAAAAGATACTCTTCCTGATCCGCCCCTCCTGCAATCTGGATTTTGCCATCTGATTGCAGGAACACATCCCATGCCCGTCGAAAATCCATCAATGCAACAAGGCCATTTGCGCCAAAAGTGCTGTCGGGTTCGCCGTCGGTATTCAGGCGATACACGTTCACACGCTTTATCCCACTATAAAAATCAGCGACCACCAAAATTTTCCCATCAGGCTGGACCAGTGTTTTTTTCGCAGTTGGGATTGCGCCAATGTTGTCGCCCCATGTCAACACACCATTCTCGCCAAAACCCATATCTGGAGCACCGTTGGCAAAGTATCGCGCCATAGAGAGTTTTTCCTGACCGTTATCGCCAGTCACCAATATTTTGCCATCAGGCTGCACAGTCATGTCATAAGCCAAGCCTGACCATTCAGAAGTGTTGGAAGCCAAGCCGTTTTGCCCAAATTCCGTGTCCAAGGTGCCGTCTTCCAAATACCGGGCTACACAATACTTGTTAAAAGGTGCGGTTGAACCCGACAACAGGACTAGGAACTTACCATCTTCCAACAAAATGCAGTCAAATGCGGTATTCGCCCCGTTAGGAAGCGCACCTTCAAAAGTAAGGTCTTCAGAGCCATCAGGATTGAGCAGGGCGATCTCCGACGCGAACAAGAGGGTTTTATCACCCGGCAACGCTTTCATGCTCTTGGGCGCAAAACGGCCAAAAATCACTAAGGCATTGTCGCCAAACGATGCATCGCGCGTGCCATCTGGCCAATAGCGCACGATGTACGAATTATATGCACGCCCACCTACCAAGATCTTACCATCTTCTGCTACATCCGCTCCCCATGCAGATGAGGAGGATGGAGTGTCATAAGTAGGAATGTCGGCAAGGCCTCCCACACCAAAGCTTGGGTCGAGGGTGCCTGCTTGCGAAAAAAGAACTTGCTGAGAGAGCAAAACAATGGATAAAGGGAGAATGAGGTATTTCATTTTAAAATGATTTAAGAGTCGCAAAAAAATACAGTAAAAATTGACTACATATTTAATGCAAGACAAGTTCCCTTCGTAAACTATTTTTTTAAAATACTTTACTTCCTAGAAAACAATCCGTGCGGCCTTCCTTATTTGAATGCCAAGCCCCTACATTTGGCCCTGCAATCTGCTTACATAAATTTGATTGCTACAGGTTTTCGATAAGCCGCTTTTCTTTGCAGCATGAAAATCACATACTACGGTCATTCCTGCTTTTGGGTCGAAGCAGGCGGCAAACGCATCCTGTTCGACCCTTTCGTGTCGGGCAACCCACTGGCACAAGCCGTGGACGTCCATTCCATTCGTTGCGACTACATCCTCCTTTCGCATGGGCACGTAGACCATTGCGCTGATTTAGAA
The DNA here is from genome assembly GCA_031373015.1 of Saprospiraceae bacterium. Lineage (GTDB taxonomy): Bacteria > Bacteroidota > Bacteroidia > Chitinophagales > Saprospiraceae > M3007. The sequence continues at coordinate 548 of JANMME010000496.1, read as the reverse complement.
ACGATTGCACAAAACAACCCCGGTGTCCAAATCGTTGGCATTTGGGAAATCCACGATCGTTACAGTCAAAAAGGCTTCAAAACACATCCTATGAATATCGGTGGCTGGTGGACTTTTGATTTTGGCCGGGTGAAAATGGTAAACGCCGTGCACAGCAGCAGTTGGCCAGAAGGTATCTATGCCGGCTCGCCCGCAGGATTTGTGCTCGATACAGCAGATGGGGTGCTGTACTTCGCAGGCGATACGGCCTTGACCATGGACATGCAACTGATTCCGATGACTTGCCCTAAGTTGGATGTGGCGATCTTGCCCATTGGCTCCAATTTCACGATGGACTATCACGATGCCGTCCTAGCCAGCGATTTCATCCAATGCAAGCGTGTCATTGGCAGCCATTTCGACACGTTTGGGTTTCTGACCATTGACCATGAGGCGGCTAAATCGGCTTTTGCCGCAAAGAATAAAGAATTGATTTTGATGGGGGTTGGGGAGGCATTGGGTTTGTAGTTTGGAGACCTACGAGGGTTTATATATACAAAAAAGGGAAA
>JANMME010000492.1:0-20677 GCA_031373015.1 Saprospiraceae bacterium | reverse complement strand
TGTGCAGCGACTCTCTGGAGGCGTCAACCTAAGTCTCTCCGGGGCCGAAAAACCTTACCTGAATACGCGCTCGAGCTTGGACACCGCTATTTTCTTTCAACAGGGGGCCGCATCGCTCGAATGGCGCGAGCCCCACGGCCTGTGGGTCAAAATGGGGGCGCAACAGGATGTTTTTGAGGACAAAAATCAAATCTCGACGCTTTGGGCCTGGGCATTGACCCCGCCTTTGAAAATCGGGCGCATATCGGCTCAGGCAGGGTACGCATTTTCTTACACCGATTCGAAATTCAGCGCGTTCAACGCCGAAAAAAGTCTTGCGGAATATGTGGCTTCCTGGGATTCAACGACGCAGATCAGGGGACTTTACGCCCCTTATTTTACCCCCAACAAGATCAAAACGCATGCCTTGCTAGGGCAGTTGGGAGTTGTTTTTTAAAAGAAATTATCCCTCTCGATTCAAGGAAAATATGGGCTTCATGCTTCGGGGCTAAACCCTTACTTGTATTTGGATCACGATGAGACCAATGTGGTTTTCATTCGTCGGGAGTTCCAAAAATTGAATTTCACGCCCATAGAAGCCAATGCAAAATTGACCATTCTGTGCTCTGAGCGCATGGTGGCAACAGCGAGTTATGCCTTTGTCAGGAATTTTTTCTACGAAAGCCAAACTGCTGGAATGCAGGTAAAAATTGCTTTTTGAACATGAAAAAAGCGGATGCAAAAAATCTCTGGGTTTTTCGTGAAGCCCGCGCACCGCGTCCGTCGGACCAGTTTGTGTTGCAGGTGCTCGTGGCAACGGGCATTTTTGGTGTACTCAAATTGTCAGATTGGTGGTTTCGTGCCGAGCACCTTGGGCAGCCGGTGCTGTATTTTGTGTTGAGCCTTGTCTTTTGGTGGGGCGTCCTCCGGCTGGTAGTGATCTGGATCGGCTTGTTGAAAATCCAGAAACCACAACCCGCGCCTTTACCCGCCGATGCCCTTCGCGTGGCCATTTTCACCACATCCTCGCCCGGCGAACCTGCAGAAATGTTCGAAAAAACGCTCGCAGCTTGCGCACGCATCCGTTACCCACACACGACCTACCTGCTGGACGACACCCGCGACCCTCGGTTTCGCGAGATCGCTGAGCGACACGGGGCGGTTTGGCTTGAAATTGTCGGATTTCCGGGCGCAAAAGCCGGAAAGATCAATGAAGCGCTTCGCCGCACCACCGAGGACTTCATTCTGGTGCTCGACCCCGACCACCTTCCGTTCCCAAATTTCCTGGATCACACTTTGGGTTATTTTCAGGATGAAAAGGTGGGTTTTGTGCAAGTTTCTCAAGCCTATTACAACCAATACCGCTCCTTCACGGCGGCAGGTGCTGCGGAGCAGACATATACCTTTTATGGCCCCACGCAAATGTCGCTGCACGGTTTGGGTGCTGCGGTGGCCATTGGGGCCAACTGCACGTTTAGAAGGGCGGCACTCGAAAGCATCGGTGGGCATGGTATAGGGTTGGCAGAAGATTTGATCACATCTATCCGCATTCACGCAAAGGGCTGGAAATCAGTTTACAACCCGGTGGTGGTGAGCCGAGGGTTGGTGCCGGAAGATTTGGGGTCTTTTTGCAAACAACAGTTGAAATGGTCGCGAGGGCTGTTTGAAGTGGCTTTTTCAGAAGTGCCAAGACTGTGGAAAGGGCTAAGTTTTTGGCAAAAACTTTCCTATTCCACCATCTCGACCTACTACCTTGTGGGCGTCACGATGCTGGCGTTCGTACTTTTCCCTTTCCTTTATTTTTTGACAGGAGCCTTGCCGGCCCACATGCAATTTGTGCCCTTCCTGCAAAACACGGCCCTTGTGTTGATCGCAGATGTGGCCATTTACCTTTTTATTCAACGCTGGCTTTGCCATCCCGAAACCGAACGCGGGCTGCATTGGCGCGGCATGGTGTTGAAATTTGCCTGCACCCCGGTGTTCGTGCTGGGTTTCGTGCTCTCTTTGGTCAATGCAGAGATCCCGTATATTCCTACGGCCAAAAAGGCGGTGACGGGTTACTTTACTCCTTTTGCCCGGCCCATGGTGGCACATGTGCTGCTGTTTGTCGCAGCCGTTCTGGCAATTCTTGGATACAGGGCTTTTGTTATGCCCGTGGACGAGCTGATTTTTTCGGCTGAAAAAGCATGGGGCATGATCGGTTTTGCCGCCGTGGCTTTTACCATGTCGCTTGGAGGACTATTCGCTGCATGGGAGGCACGATATTTGAAAGTAGAAGAACCTTGGGAAACGGTACCTCAACATTTGACTACAGAATAAAATCGTACCCGGCGCAATCATCCGGGTGAAGGATATGAAACCACTTTTCAGAATTACGCTTACGCTCCTTGCCATCATTCTTGGCGGGGTCTTTGTTTATGCGCTCACTTTTGTAGGTGAAAAAACGCAGGGCCCCATTGAAGACGCCCTCACGAGCGCCAGTGACATCGTGCGCGGTGCAGAAGAAAAAATGATCCTGAACAATCGCACGGATGCGCGATTGACCCGGCTCTCTTGGCTAAACAGAACTGTCGCAGAAGCCAGGAATCCTTCCAAAATTCTCTTGGGGGCCTTTGACGATAAAGCGAATGTATCGCTGAAAACTGTTTTTGAACTCGAGCAAAATCTGCGAACGACCTTTCCTTTGGTGCAAGTCTATTCGGCCTGGGGCAACAAGGAGGAGCAAAAATTCCCCAAAATTCTTGTTGAAAGCATCATAAAAAGCGGCTCTATCCCTGTGATAACCTGGGAGCCCTGGCTTACCGATTTCGATGCAACGCTCTTCCCGGCTGGTTTGCGTTCGGCCGATGTCCGGGACAAAAACGGTTTGAATGATGTGGCCAATGGAGTCTACGATTCGTACATACGGTCTTGGGCCAAAGCCGCTGCGCAGCTTGACTGCCCAATCTATTTGCGGTTTGGTCATGAAATGAACGATCCCTACCGGTATCCCTGGGGGCCACAAAACAACCGGGCAGAAGATTTTGTGGCGGCTTGGCGCCATGTGTATGGTGTGTTTCAGGAAGAAAATGCCAGGAATGTCATTTGGGTCTGGTCGCCACATCCGGCGCACGGCTGGTTTGAGGCTTATTACCCGGGCGATGAATTTGTAGATTGGGTGGGTGTGGGTGTCCTGAACTATGGGACTGTTGCGCCTACATGGTCCCAATGGTGGAGCTTTGACGAGATCTTCGGAAAGTATTACGCCGATCTGGCTTCTTTTGAAAAACCGGTCATGATCTCCGAGTTCGCGAGTTTGGCAGTTGGCGGCGACCGGGCAAAATGGTATGCCGATGCCTTGACAGATCTCCCAATACGCTATCCCAGGGTTCGAGGACTGCTGTTTTTTCACGTTTTAAAGGATCAAACGACCACACAGCAGCCGTTAGATTGGACCATTAACCATGACTCGTCTATTGTTCAGACGATCGCGGATCGAATAAAAATGTGGTAGAAGGGAGCGGGTCTGAATTTCCATTGAGGTCTTTTGTTCAGACCGTGAAAAATTTGATACAAGGGGAATCGCCGGTAAATTAACTTGAGCTTTGGATAGGGGGAGTGTTCAGAAAAGTGTGGCACACCTAAATTTGAGTATTGAAAATCAACGTGGTAGTCAAGGTGTGCCACACTTTTCTGAAACCGCGTAGCGGTGTTATTTTGGTAAAAAACGAAAGCCCCGACCCATTGGCCGAGGCTTCGTCATCCCTGCTGCCGTGAGCGAATTCACCATTCGACGATTTTCTTTGGAAGCCCTACGGGCACCTTGGGCGGGTGGAAAAAGTGATCCAGCGCGGCCATTTCCAGACGGCGCTTCAGTTCTTCCGAAACGATTACATGGGGGTAAACATCCAGCCCTTCTGGATCGTAAGCCGAAAGGATGTCCACGCGCACCGAGTGGAGGTTGGTGTATATTTCCGTGTCGTCGGCGCCGTCGGCCAGCATTTCGATGGTCACCTCTGCCTCGCCTACGAGCATGATGCTCTCTTCGTCACTATAACGATAGGCCACGATTTCGTGGACGACTTTCAGCTGGTTTTGTGCATTTTCCGACATAAGGGCGTAGGTTTGCTTTGTCGGAGCAAATGTATTTCCATATTGTGGAATTTAAAAATTTTAAATCCATTATTTTAAATAATATTTACAATAATGGATTTTTTGACGACGCAGAATATTATTTAATACACTAAGGAACTAAGGGAAACTAAGGTTATCATGCTGAAAGTCAAAACCTTAGTGTTTCTTAGTTCCTTAGTGTTTTCAAAAAATAGGTTTGATGAAACAAGGAGAAAAATTGCTGCTTTTGGTCAGAAGAGACAAACGTTCGTCGGAAGAGATCGCCGAAGCCATGAGCGTTGACAAGTCGTATTTGCCAAGACTCTATAAATTGGACAAATTGCCACCCAAGCCTTTGCAAAAAGCGCAGGAGGTTTTTGGCGTCACAAGGGAGTATTTTATCGGCGAGACAGAGGCAAAATCCCTGCTTCATGAAGACGCTGCAAGCTACCGTCCTGCCGACGCACTGGAAGGAGACTTGGCTCGCCTAAAAGACGAAATCGCCGCTCTTCGCGAAGAAATCGCCCGGCTCCATAAAATGCTCGAACAAGAAAAAGGCATCAACAAGGATCTCTCCCAAGCGATTTTAAATATGAGCAAACGCGGATAAGACGCTATCCTGAAACCTTGTTTCTTTTCTTCGATTTTTAAAACAACAACGAGCATTCATTCTATGCAATACCTTCTATTTCAAGTCCTTATTGCACTTTTATTGTTCGCCCCCAAGGCCTCCAACGCCCAGAACCTGGAGCAATTGATGAGCGCAAAAGAATATCACGAAATGAAAACCAGCCCTGATAAAACCAAGCAAATCCGGGAATTGGAGCGTAAAGGCTGGTATCAACAAGATGAGCTAATGGATCATACCGGGAATTTCATAAAAACAAAGAAATTTGACCTTTCTCCTTTTGTAGATAGCTTGGGAGAATCCGTTTTTTTGGTCTCAGATATTAGCCCGGAATTCCCCGGTGGAGCAGATTCTTTGAACGTTTATTTACAAAAAGACCTGGGCAAATTACTTGCAAAATCCGTTGAAGATATACATAACACCTTGTTTGTCAAGTTCTCTGTGTCAAAAGATGGCAATATTGAGGCCGTTGAACCAGCCTTTCCATTTCCAGAATGGGTGCCCGCCGCTACCGGCCAAAAATGCCTGGCAAGCGTTCAAAAAATGCCCAAATGGTCGCCTGCCATTCTCAAAGACCAACCCGTGAAGCTGAAAATGTTGATGATATTTAACCTTAGTTGATAGGGAACGATCCCTTGTGTCAAAACTACACCAAGTCTGCCCAAAGCCTTAACTTTGCCCCTGTTATGACACACACCATTCATGAGTCGGCCGCCTCTCACGACTCTCACATCTCTCACGACTCTCACATCTCTCACCCTTCTCACATCTCTCACAATATGGTGGGTAACCTGACCCAAGGTGGCGCTAAACTCAAGCGCATTTTCATCGAACCCAAACTTCCGGACGGACTTGCGCCCCTTTCGGAACTCGCTCAAAATATCTGGTGGTGCTGGAACCATGAAGCCACTGAACTTTTCCAAAGCATTGACCCGCAACAGTTTATCGCGCACCAATACAACCCCGTGGCCTTGCTTGACGATCTTACCATCGAGCGTGCACAGGAACTTTTGGCGGACGCCGATTTCGTGGCCCGGATGAAACGCGTGCACAAATCTTTCCGCGAATACATAGACAAGGCGCCCGCTAAAACGGGGGCTCAAATCGGCTACTTCTGCATGGAGTACGGCATTCACCAAAGCCTGCGCCTCTACTCAGGTGGCCTCGGTGTGCTGGCGGGCGATTACCTGAAAGAAATCAGTGACCGCAATGCCAACTTCGTGGCGGTGGGTCTGCTATACCGATATGGTTATTTTCAGCAGGGCATCTCCAACAACGGCGAGCAATTGCACAATTACGAACCGGTCAAATTCACGCAACTCCCGCTCCAGCCCGTGCGCGATGCCCGCGATGAATGGGTTAAAATCCACGTCAACCTCAGCGGGCGCACCGTGTGGGCCAAGGTGTGGCGACTCCCCGTGGGCCGCATGCCGCTTTACCTCCTTGACACGGATATTGACGACAATATCTGGGAAGACCGCAACATCACGCACCAACTTTACGGTGGCGACAACGAGAACCGACTCCGCCAAGAGTTGCTGCTGGGCATCGGCGGCCTTCGCGCCCTAGAGGCCATTGGCATCAAGCCCGACCTCTTTCATTTGAATGAAGGCCATGCAGCGTTCCTCGGCTTGGAAAGACTGCGCAATTACATGAAAGACAGCGGTTTGAGTTTTGACGAGGCCCTGGAAGTGGTGCGTTCCACCCAACTTTTTACCACGCACACGCCCGTACCTGCCGGACACGATACCTTCTCGGAGGCTCTCCTGCGCGACTATCTGTACGAGTACACCTACGCACTTGACCTCCCTTGGGAAACCCTCGTCGGACTGGGCAGGTTGGACGCTAAAGACTCGAACGAACTGTTCAACGTGAGCCACTTGGCCATCCGTACCAGCCAGGAGATCAATGGCGTAAGCCGCCTACATGGTGAGGTGAGCCAGCGGATGTTCGAGGAACTCAACCCCGACTACAATTATGCCGAAAGCAATATCGGCTACGTCACCAATTCGGTACACTTCCCCACTTGGGTGGCTCGCGAATGGCTGGATTTTTACGAAAAAAATCTCGGAAAAGATCTTTTGCAACATCAGACGGACAAAAAATTCTGGAGCAAAATTCATCAGGTGACTGATGGCGACATCATGGCGATCCGCCGCTTGTTGAAAAAACGGCTCTTGGACTGGGTGCGCACATCCCTGGCAGAAGATCTCATGCGCCGGGGCGAAAACCCACGGAGTACTTTTGAGATCGTCAATGCCATTAAAGACGACGCGCTCGTATTTGGTTTTGCCCGCCGTTTTGCCACTTACAAACGCGCCACGCTGCTGTTCAGCAATGAAAAACGCCTTGCAGATATCGTGAACAACCCGGATCGCCCTGTCATTTTCCTGTTTGCGGGAAAAGCGCACCCTGCAGACAAGGGCGGGCAGGAATTCATCCGTTTGGTCTATAACGTCACCAAAAACCCTAATTTCAAAGGCAAGGTCATCTTCCTCGAAAATTACAGCATGGAAATGGCAAAACTGCTCGTGCAGGGGGTAGATGTGTGGCTCAACAACCCCGTCCGCCCCAAAGAAGCTTCTGGCACATCGGGCATGAAAGCGGTGATGAATGGCGTGATGAACTTCTCGGTGCTCGACGGCTGGTGGTGCGAAGGCTACCGCCCTGGTGCCGGCTGGGCCTTGCCTGAAAAAGACACTTACCCCGACCAACCCGCGCTGCAAAATGAGCTCGATGCCGAAACGATCTACAACATCCTCGAAAACGACATCGTGCCGAGCTACTACGAGCAGGACAAAAACGGCGTTTCTGCGCGCTGGGTGAGCCACATCAAAAACACCATCGCCGAGATTGCGCCTGAGTTCGTGATGGGGCGGATGTTGAACGATTACCAGACCCGGTTCTATTCCAAACTCGCCCAAGGCAGCGAGATACTCAAGCAAAAAGACTACGCAATGGCCCGTGTCCTGGCCGAGTGGAAAAGCCGCGTCCGCCGTAGCTGGGATGCCATCGAACTGGTTGATCTACAGGCGCCTGACACCTTCAACCGTTCCCTGCCCCTGGGCGAAAAATTTGAAGCGACCGCCACCCTGCATTTGCACGATTTGAGCGCAGAGGACATTGGCGTAGAGGTAGTTTTTTACAAACGCAAATCGGAGAAAGAACTTGAATTCCTTTTCGTTCAGGAAATGGATTTGAAAAGCAAAAAGGGGGCGGAAGTGGTTTTTTCCTGCTCATTCGTGCCGCGCACTGCGGGTGTTTTTGAGTTTGGTTTCCGGCTTTTCCCGAAGCATGTATTGCTTCCGCATCGGCAGGATTTTGGGTTGGTAAGGTGGCTGTGAGCGTATACGGTGTGAAAAAACTAGGTGGAGAGATGGGGAAAGGTTGCCTGATGATAAGTTGCTGCGTACATTTTTTTGTGTTTAATAATTATTTTAAAACAAAAACGTGTCTACCTTTGTAATGAAAAACACCAAATAGTTTTAAAACTGAAAATATGCTGGAAACTAACGAATCAGGCTTTACCCAGTTTTTAACGAAACTTGGTTTTTCGCCGACCGGACATGAAGCCGGTAGATTCGTTTATTCCTTTGAAATCAATCAAAACCAAAAGGCGGAAATTGAATTTGTTTACGCACCGAGAAACGCCGACTTTAAAACAAAAATTTACGAAGAGCATCGTCGAATCTGGAACTCCAACAGCGCAAGTGCTTTTATTTTAGTGAGCGAAAACGAATCTTTCTTGATTAATCCAAAGGTGAAACCAGATGAATTAAGCTCACTCCGGGGAAAAATCGAATCGTTTGAAGCAGGTATTAAGACAGAAATTGACCGCAAAACACTCGAATGGCTTTCCTGCCAGCAAATCAATGCAGGTTATTTTTTTGAGTTTGTCCACGAAAAAATTAAGCGAAACAAAGAACAGGAAGTGGACAAAGACCTGCTCCTAAATCTCATTGCCTTACGATTGGATTTGACTTCGGAAGATGGGTCGCAGACGGTAGCCGATTTATTGATTTTACGCTGTCTTTTTCTCAAATATTTAGAAGACAGGGGGATTTATCCTTTGGGCTATGTCTCCGGAGTTTTGGGCGCTGGGCAACCTGTCGCATTACTTCGCGCATTCGATGCTGTGGGCAGGATAAATGGCGATATTTTCAAAAACGAGCCACTTTCAGAAAGTGATTTTTCCCGAAAGCAAATGTTGTGCCTGCACCGATTTTTCACTTCGGACTATCGCAGCGGACAAGGGACTTTGTTCCCGTACCAATTTCAATACATACCGATTCAACTTATCAGCCATGTTTATGAAGCATTTTTGAGCGACTCGAAACGGCATGGGAAAGAGATTTACTACACCCCGCAGTTTATCGTTCGATTCATGTTAGAAGAAACGCTCTCGCCTGTTTTGGCAAAGAACATGAACGTTTCCGTGCTGGATCCGGCGTGCGGCTCCGGTGCTTTTTTAGTGGAAAGTTTTCGAAAAATCGTGCAAGCCAAGCACGTCGAAAAGGATTTTGAAGCAAAAAAAGCCATACTTGTCAACCAAATTTTCGGTATTGACAGCGATGCCGAAGCATTACGCATCGCCACTTTTAGCCTTTATCTCGCTCTTTTGGAAGACCTTGATGCAGGGTTTATCCGTCAGCAAATTGAAGACAACGCCCCGATTTTACCAAGCCTGATCGGGAAAAACCTATTGCACGGCAATACTTTGACCGACGACCATTTGTTCGAAGACAAGTTTTTTGGATGCATTGTGGGAAATCCGCCATGGGGAAGTGTGCCAGATGATGATGACCCGGAGCATGAAAACGAACGCAGGGCGATAGGTAGCAAGGGGATTGCGGGAGTAAACCCAGAATATCAAAGCGTATCTACATTTCAACGGTCACAAGCATTTATTTTCCGTGTCTCAAAATGGTTAAAAACCGATGCCTTGGCGGGGCTTATCGTCAACAATTCCAATTTTCTCAATGAAAATGCTCTGCTTTTTAGGCGTAGTCTTTTGGAAAAATATAGGCTAATTTGTTTTTATGAACTCTCACACTTAAACTCAATTCTTTTTAAAAAGAAAGTCATTGGCATAGTAAACGGAGAAAAGATTGAAGTTGGAGCAACTGAACCAGCTGTATTTCTTGTTTTTTCAAACGCAATATTAGAAGGCAACAAAACAAGATATATTGCCCCTCGTCTTACAGTTCTATCCAAACATTTAAACCTTGTACATTTTACGCAACGAGATGTCAAGCATGTACCACAAAGTGTTTTGATTGAAAATGATTTGGCATGGAAGGTTTTAGTCAATGGGAATTGGGATGACTTGAAATTGATTAGGCAAAAAATGAGCGAATTCCAATTCGATGTGCAGATAGATACAAGAGCAGGGTTTGAGGCAATGGTTGGCATGAAGCCAATTGGCGATCCTATTTTCCGCCCAATAATTAAATCAGAGGACTTTGAGGCATACAAGTTGAAAGAACCACTCAATTTATTTAACTGGAACCAAACACTTCACAGAAGGCGAGACCCAAGCGTATTTGAAGGAAATAGAATTTTAGTGGCTGTCCGGCCCAAACCCGAAGACAAACTTAGGCTTCGTTGCGTTAGGATACATGGCAACCAAGTTTTTACAGTCGAAGCATTCGGTATTTTTTTAAAAAAAGACAAAAAGCCAGTTGCAAACCTTGCCCCGTATCTTGGGATTTTCAATTCTTCTTTTGCAGGGTATTTTTCCTATTTAATTGCAACTCAATGGGGTAAAGGTGACTTAAAACGAGCCAAACTTCGAACCAAAGAAATTGAAGCCTTCCCCATCCCCGAATTGTCGGAATACGACCCTCATTTTCTTCAGCTTAATGAGGCAGTCCTTGAAATGGAACGCCGAAAACGAGACCCGTCCAACTCCCAAACCGAGGGCTTGCAGAAACAAATAGACGAACTGGTTTTCGATCTGTACGGGCTGTTGGATTTTGAAAAGGAAACAGTCCGGGAGTTTTACGACATCAATGTGCATCGAAAAAATGCCCAAGCCACCGAGCGGGATTTGGCGGATTACGCCCTAAAATTCAAATCTGTGTTCGAATTGGTGCTCGCCGAGCATTTGGAAGTGCATTGTGAATACAAAATTTCGAGACAGTTTGGGGCTTTCGTTTGTTTTAAAATTGGGGAAAAAGGCTTGAATACTTCAACAATCAAGCGGAGCAATCTGGAAGACGAAGCCGTCTTCCACGCCATCAAACAGGCACAACTCTTGGAGGCTTTTGGCTCAAACCGTTTGAATGAAATGCCCACACGAGTCTATACCCTGGAGCGTTTTTTCCTGATTAAAAGCCATTTTTTTAAGGATTGGACTATCCGGCAAGCAATCGAGGATGCCAACGAAGAAGTGAAAACCATGATTCAGGAAACCCAAACGACCGCATGAATCCATTTTATCAAAATATCCGCCGGCATCTTTCCAAGTTCCCGGACGTTCAAACCTTGATTGAACAACTGTACCTGGCGGCTATCGTGGATGCTTATCCTAGAATTCGGGCGATTTCAGGAATAAGTGGATTCAGGGAAAATGACATTCGAAACGAGGTTGTCAGAGATTTCAAGTTTAGCAACCCGGTGATTTCCAGTTATTTTCAGAATAAAATTATTTACCTCGCATCGGAAAACCAGGCAAACACAGCCACTTTGGAACAGCGTACTGATTTGGAAATCGCGAGCAATATCCATGGGTATGTTTTTGTAATTGAGTGCAAAAACCTGACTGCCGCCGAAACCCGATATGTGCATGGTCGCACAGTCAACGGCACCTACCTGCATGATGGTTTGGAGAAATTCATTAACCTCGCTTATGCCGAAACCGATGATGAAGGGGCGATGTTGAGTTTTATTGTTGGCGGCAATCCATCAGCAATCGTCAATTCATTAAATACAAAAGTTCAGGCATTTTATCCTTCCCCAACCTGCGTTTATTTGTCAAACCAACAGTGCATTGGGTGGGGTTTGAGTTTTCAATCCAGCCATAATTGCAGCAACGGCAAGACATTTCGTTTGTACCATTTGTTCTATGATTTGGTGTAGGGTTTACTGGACTAGATTCAATATAGTGTTTTCAAGTGACAATTCCAGCAACCCTCCGTCCCGATGGAGCGTTTTACAAAGCTTTGTAATTTTCTAATATTTCAAGGCATCGAAACTGCACTATTTTTGCACTGTTTTTCACCGAAAAAACTTTTCCCATGACACGATTGATCGTTGCCACCATATTCCTCGCGACGTTTTTTGCTTTTGGAAATCAATTGCTTGCGCAAGATTTTCGGGTGCAAATAGCCGCTTATGGGGAACGCATGCCCCCCTCGTTTTTCAAGGAACACGGTATCGAAAACTACATAGAAACAACCGACCAACTCGGCTTGTACCGCTATTTCGCCGGGGCATACAAAACTCGTGACGAGGCTGAAGTGGTGCGCAAAGAAGTGGCTGCCAAAGGTTTCCCATACGCGCTTATCATAGATTTGGAAGAACAGCGTGTGCTCTGTGGCGCGGGCTGCCCTTACTTCCGCAACGGCACGGTGTACGTGAAGGACCTGCAACGGCAAGAAACGACCAATACGATCTATTTTGAATTTGGCCGCTACAGCCTCACGCCCGATGCGAAGGCCGTGCTCAACCGTTTTTACGAGCAATTGCGCGACAACCCCGCACTCAAGTTAAAAATTCACGGCTTCACCGATGGCATCGGGAGCAAGGAAGCCAACCTGCGACTCTCTGCCAATCGCTCGCGCTCGGCCCGCAACTATCTGGCTTACAAAGGAATCCGTGTGGATCGTATGCTGATGGAAGTCTTCGGCGAAGGCAACCCTATCCTAGCCAACAAAGACGAAGGCGACGACAAGACGGACGCTCCCGAAAACCGCAAATGGAACCGCCGCGTGGTGCTCCTGCTCGTCAACGATTTTGGAGAGGCGGCTACGGATGATTCGATTTTGAATAATTGAATTTTGGGTGGTTTCACGCAGGTTTCACGCAGATGTTACACAGATTTTTCACACAGATGTTACACAGAATTTCTGCGTGAAATCTGTGTGAAACATCTGCGTAATATCTGCGTGAAATACTCACACCGCTAACGCCTTCAGCGCCAGTTTTATCAAATCCTCCACTTTTACCACATTCGAATTATCGCGAATCACAGCATTCAACGCTTTTTGCACCGCTATTCTGTTGAAGCCCAGCGACATAAGCGCAGATAGTGCTTCCTCCCGCACGGTGTTGTCCACCAAAGAGGGCAGCAGCGATGGCGCATCGGGGGCCTCTTTGGTGAGTTTGCTTTTTAGGTCCAGTATGATCTGTTTGGCTGTTTTTGCGCCGATTCCTTTTACTTTTTGCAGCACATGCGCCTGTTCTCCAATGACGGCAGCCCGCACCTCATCTACGGTCATAGAGGATAGGATGAGTTGAGCCGTGGTGGCCCCTACGCCCGTCACTCCGATGAGTTGCACAAACATGCCGCGTTCCACCTGTGTGGCAAAACCATAGAGCGTGTGCGAGTCTTCCTTCACGATTAGGTGTGTGTACACGGTGGCGCGTTCCTGACCCTGCAAAGCGGTGTAGGTGCTGAGCGGGATGTTCACATGAAAGCCTATTCCATTGACTTCCAAGGTAATAAAGGCTGGAGATCGGTAGGTGATTTCTCCTTTTAGGTATGCGTACATGAGAGCTATGAACTATGATATATGAACAATGAGCGATAATGCCAAGCGCTACAGATACTTGCAACTTTCCACTTGCAACTTGTCACTAATCACTTCTTCCCCACTTTTTCAACAGAAAGCCCCACCGTTTTTATGCCTGGAAGCGGGTCGCGGCGGCCAAACTGCTCCAAAGTGATGGTGTATTCGCCAGCCTCCTCAAAAAAGGCGTTTTGCTGAATGGCAATCTGAGCGCTGCATGTCCCGCCCGAACATTTGCCAGCGGGGTTGCCGATTGGGTCATAAAAATCGAACGAAAGCGGCTTGCTGAGCCGTTTCCCTTCTGGGAATCGCGTGTAGAATTTCACATAGATATTTTGGTTGGGGAATGAATCGGCATAGACAAAGTTCACATACAGGTTGTAAAGCGCAGTGGTATCTGGCACATTGAATTTAAAATCCAGCGTGTCGCGGTAGGCCCATCGCTCGTTGGGAATGGCTTTTTTTTCTTCAAAAAGGTAGTTGGGGCCGCAAGCGGCAAGGGAAAGAACAAGGATGAAAAAGGAATATTTCATAATTTATTGGTAGAGAGGATGTTGCGATTATTTTTTGATTGATGAATGACGATTATCCCGAGTGTTCGGGATAATCGTCATTCATCAATCGAAACCAAATCAGCCCTTTGGCTAAGTTTTCCGTTTTTCGCAGATTATCACAATCGCCGGCGGTATGTTGAGTGCTACCACTTCCACTTTTAGATTGCCAAAAATCCGGCGGTAAAGCCTCAGCAGCAATGGGGAATAGTGAAACTGGATGAATTTGCCACCCACTCGAAGCCAACTCAGGCATTCTCTCGTGATTTGCTCCGTGAGCGATTCGGGGAGCATGGCAAAAGGTATGCCCGACACAAAATAATCCACTTCTTGGATGCCCCACTCATCACTCATCCCCTCACATACCCTGCAAGGTCGGGATACTTTTTCAAAAGTGCTACCGCTTCGGCTTTTGTTATTCTGATTCCGTTGATATAGGCAATCACAGCAGCTTCGGCAAAACCTTGGCTTTGAACCTCTTTGCGCAGTTGTGCCGCCTCACTATATTGTTTGAAAAGGCCCGTAGTGTACCGATAGGAGCCCGTGCCAGCTTGGGTTTCAATCATTAAATCGCTAAACATGGCAAGGGCATCGTTGGTCAAGATTTGCCGGGTAGTGGCTGCTTCCACCCTATAGGAAAGCCCGACGGTGGCTTCCTCCAAACGTTTGGCACCAGGCGCGGCCATGATATCGGAAACAAAGGGCTGTTCCACACGGAGTTTGAGCACCAAAGGCTCTATGGCTGTCAGCCTCAGTTCGATACGACGGTTGAGCCCTGGGGCAGCGGGATTGGGCATTGCATCCAAAACTTCCCGGGCAATCGGATAGCTTGGCCCCACACTGCGCAACAAGATTTTCGTTGCCGGTACACCGCGTTCGGCTAGGGCCTTCCCCACGATTTCGCCGCGTTTAATACCGTTGTAGAGGTCAAATTTTGGCTGGCCGGTAGCATCTGTATGGACCGTCACAAGTACCGAACCCTGTGGGAAATTCCGGAAAGTTCCGGCAATTTGATCCACGACCTTTTGATTTTCAACTGTCAAAACATCCTTGTCCGAACTGTACGGCAAGGTCGGAATCACCATTTCTTTTATTTCTTCTTCCTCGCTGGCATTGGGGTCAGCTTGGGTAAAAATCGCTGGTTGGGGCTGGACGCTTTGCTCTGGTTGGCCCTCTTTGAAGTAGGCGATGTATAGATCGCGCTGCCCAAGCCCGCCCAAACGGTCGGATGCAAAAAAAGCCGAACGACCATCAGAAGCGAGACGGAAATAAACATCGTCGTCTGGTGAATTGATGGGAAGGCCGAGGTTGACAGGCGACTGCCAAACGCGTTTTTTGGCATCAAAAACGGTTTTGAAAATATCCAGTCCGCCCATGCCCTCAGTCCGGTTGCTGCTAAAAAAGAGCGTCGCGCCATCATGGGCCAGATAGGGCATGTCCTCGTCATAAGCGGAGTTGACAGCAGGGCCAAGGTTTACGGGGGCCGCCCAAATCGTGTCGGCCCACACCGTCCACCAAAGGTCAAGGCCACCGTAGCCACCTTCCCGGCGACTGGCAAACACGATGGTCAAATCATTGAAAAAGAATGGGTTGCAATCACTGTTCTCCGCAAGTACGGGACTTTTGAATGCTGGGGCATTGATGGAGTATTCGTCTTTGCGTGCGGCAGTGTCTGCAAAAATCTCGCCGCTATAAAGCGTGAACCCTCTGAAAAAATACAAGATTTGCCCGTTGGCACTAAATCCCAGCGGCAATTCGAAGCGAGAAGTATTGAGCAATCCACCGAGGCCACCTTGCATTTCCCAACCGCTATTGGCCAATTTTGCCGCATACATATCGCTGCACCAGTGGCCACGTTGGCTGTCTTCATAACCCTCATCGTTGCGTTCGCCACCCGTACTGCCTGGGCGGGCGGCAGCGAAATAAAGTCGGTCGGAATGGTTGATAGAGGGGATAGGAGCGAACTCGTCGCCGGGTGAGTTGACGCGGTCGCCGAGGTTCTCCACCAGTGCAACCTCTTCGTTTTGAAGCACTTGCATCCCATTCACACACCGACGGATGTTGTCTATTGCGTTGGCTCGGAGGGGATGTCGCTCACTGCTCACCCGCAAAAAAGATTTGTAGGCAGCGATGGCCTTGTCCCATTCAGAAAGGCCGTGGAGGGTACGGGCGAGGTAGTAGAAAAGATCGGGGTCTTTGCTGTCCGGGTCTTTGGCGGCCACATATTCCAGGTAGCGGCGGGCTTCTTCGCCACGGCGGAGCTGGTATAGCGCGATGCCAAGTTTGGTGAGCACCCCAAAATCGCCGGGCTTGGCTTCCTGGTATTGTGCGAGGAACATCTGGGCATCGCGCCAACGTTCGTTGGCAAAAGCTCGCTCCCCGTTGCGTTTGGCTTCAGCAGGGCTTTGGGCGGAGGCCATTCCAGCAAAAAGGATGGCAAAAAGAAGGATGGATATTCGTGCAGCGCGTGGCATAGCGAAGGTTTTTGAAAGGGCAAAGGTAGCAGTTCAAATAGGAAGGTATTGGAATTGAACACCCAATTCTCCATTGTGCTACTGTTGCCGACTTCTTTATTCTAGCCCTTTTAACCGTTCTCGAATATCGTCAGCTGAGGGCAGTAAGCCAGAATAGCCATCGGGAAGTTTGGAAGTGAGCGTATAGCTCGCCACGCCAATGGGATGTGTCGTACTCTTTAAGGCATACTCTACTACTGTCTTATCTTTGTTTTTGCAGATGACGATCCCGATGGCATCGTTTTCTTCTGGGAGCTTTACCTGGTCGTTCAATACAGTGAGGTAAAATTCCATTTTGCCCTTGTGTTCTGGTTCGAATTCGCCGATTTTCAGATCAATCGCGACCAGACAGCGCAAACGGCGATGAAAAAGCAGCAAATCAATGGAATAGTCTTTCTCGCCCACTTTTAGGCGGTATTGATTGCCGATGAAGGCAAAGTTGCCGCCCATTTCTATGAGGAAAGATCTGATTTTCTTTAAAATTGCCTGCTCTAATTCATATTCGGAATGTTCGGCAGAGAGCTCCAAAAAGTCAAAAGTGTATTCATCTTTCACAGCCAGTTTTGCCTGATTAATTAAGGCATCCGGCAGTGTTTGATCGAAAGAGGTTTGGTTGAGCAGGTATTTTTCGTAGGATTTGTTTTCGACTTGATGAATGAGCACGTCTTTTGTCCAGCCGAATTTTTTGGTCATGCGTAGGTAGAACTCACGTTGGAGCTCGTCTTTGCATTTGGAAAAAATGATTATATTTTTGGACCAACTGATTTCTGCAACCAGCGGTTGCAGAATTTCGTTTTTGGAAAGTTCAAGATAAAAATCTCTCATGTTCCAAAGGTTTCGGCTAGAAAACCCCTGCTGACTCGGAAACTCCTTTTGAAGTTCCGTGGCAAGTTTTTCTACGACCGATTTCCCCCAGCCATGCGCCTCTTGCCGTTCTACAATCATTTTGCCAAGATTCCAATACAGATCGATAAGTCGTTTGTTGACCGCTCGAAGTGCTTCAAGTTGGGCTTCACGGATTCGGGCCTTAATTTCGGTTACAAATTGGGCGAACTGTGTTTTGTCAAGACTATCCATGTTTAACATCTGTTTTGTTGAGGCACAAAAATACAAAAAGTTTTATAAATAAAACAAATTGTGCTTTATTTATAAAACTTTTTGTCGCTAAAAACAGATAAATTACTCAGACCGCGAGGTACAGTGCTGTCGCCCTTTGATTTTACCTGATAGCGGATGGTTTGTTAGTTTTGCGAAATGAAGCCCGAAAAATTACAAGAAGTGTCGGTTTGGGTAAAACAATATGAACAGTTTTGGAAAGAAAAACTCAGCGCACTAGAGCACTATCTCACTGACTTACACACTAAAAAAGATTAAGTTATGGCAAAAACAACACCCTTGCCTCTCGTCGTCGAACAAAAGGTAATTTTTCGAAAGGCTGGAACCACATCATTCGCACCTCTTTAAAGGAGTTTCTAGAGGGCTAATTAACCATAAAAATTACCATGAAAATCATTCGAACCGACTCATACAACCCTGATTTTCGAGCATTGGTCGTCTTGCTAGACCAAGATTTGGCCGTGCGCGACGGCGAGGAGCACACGTTTTTTTCTCAATTCAACAAACTGGATAAAATCAAACATGCCGTGGTGGCTTTTATAGAAAACCAAGTCCTTGGTTGCGGTGCGATCAGGGCATACTCCCCGGATACGATAGAGGTAAAACGGATGTTTGTGTTGCCGGAATACCGGGGACAAGGCATTGCAAGCGCCGTGTTGTCCGAATTGGAAACTTGGGCCAAAGAATTGGGCTATACCCGTTGCATCTTGGAAACCGGGAAAAAACAGCCCGAAGCAATCCGGCTGTATCAAAAATCTGGATACGCTACCATTCCCAATTATGGGCCGTACGAGCAGGTGGAAAACAGTGTTTGTATGGAAAAAATGCTTGGCTAGGTGGTGCATTTTAAAATCTTTACCTCGGCACCTCAATCTTCTTCACAATATCATCCAACACCTCCTTCGTCGTGTACCCCTCCATCTCCCGCTCGGGCGTAAGGATCACGCGGTGGTTGAGCACAGGGAAAGATACATAACGGATATCATCCGGAGTGACGAAACTGCGCCCGGCCATGGCGGCCACGGCCTTGGAGGCTTTCATCAGCGAGAGGGAAGCACGGGGGCTGGCGCCGAGGAACAGGTCGGCATTGCTCCGGGTGCTGTGTACAATGGCAGCGATATAATCCAGCAGTTCTTCGCGGATATAAACCTGTTCGATAATCCGCTGACAATCCGCGATGTCGGCAGGGGATAGCACTGGTTTCACGGTTTCGCGCAGCACCCCCGAAAAGTCGTTCCGGAACCGGCGGAGGATAGACTGCTCCTCTTCAAGGCTGGGGTAGGAGAGGATGACCTTGAACAAAAACCGGTCGAGTTGGGCTTCGGGGAGTTTGTAAGTGCCTTCCTGCTCGATGGGGTTTTGGGTGGCCACCACAAAAAACGGCACTTCCATGTGATAAGTAGTGCCATCTACCGTGACCTGCCGTTCTTCCATTACTTCAAACAAGGAGGCCTGGGTCTTGGCTGGTGCGCGATTGATTTCGTCAATGAGGATAATATTGGAGAAGATAGGGCCTGATTTAAACGTAAAATCCGAGGTCTTCATGTTGAAAACCGAGGTGCCCAACACATCCGCTGGCATAAGGTCTGGGGTGAATTGGATGCGGCTGAACGCTGTATGCAATGTTCGGGCCAACAACTTGGCTGTCAATGTTTTAGCAATACCCGGCACACCCTCCAGCAGCACATGGCCTCCCGTAAAAAGCGCTACCAGGAGCAGATCAAGCATGTCCTCCTGCCCGACGATGACTTGCCCGATTTCAGCCTTGACGCGCTCGGCACGAATCATGACGGGGTCAACATCTAGGGTTGGGGGTTGAGGGTTGGGGGTTGAGGGGATTTCGAGTTCTTCCGGGTTGAATTGTTCGTTGTCGGTCATTTTTTTCTGATTGTGGTGAGTTGCACAAAGGTAACATTAGGCGCATTTTTACTACCCTTGTTTTTCTGCACCTTTGCTGCTCGTTAGTACCGCTTACATGCCGAAATATCATTCGGTATTGCCTAAAATAAAAACTATGAAATTTCTCCGATCGCTTCTTTTAGTCCTCCTTGCCTCAAACGCGGCTTATGCTCAAAAACCAGCACCCCCTAAACCCAAAATAATCGTCGGCATCGTCGTAGATCAAATGCGCTACGACTACCTCTATCGTTACCAGAGCCACTATGGGGCGGGCGGATTCAACCGCTTGCTCGAAGGTGGTTTTTCCTGCGAAAACACGCACTTCAACTACGTCCCGACCTATACGGGCCCCGGACACGCGGCCATTTACACAGGCACCACACCTTCGCTCAACGGCATTATCGGCAACGATTGGTGGGATCCCGAACTCCGCGCCAAACGATACTGCACCGCTGACAAGCGCTACCGCGTGGTGGGCGGAACGGCCAAAACTACTCCAGAAACCGGCCAACAGTCGCCCGCTGCCTTGCTTTCCAGCACCATTACAGACGAGCTCCGCTTGAGCAACAACTTCCGCTCAAAAGTAGTAGGCGTATGCCTCAAAGACCGTGGCGGCATTCTTCCAGCAGGCCATATCCCCAATGCCTGCTATTGGTTCGACGACGCTTCAGGCAACTGGGTCACGTCCAGCTACTACCCTGATTCTCTTGGGCTGCCGCAATGGGTGCGCGATTACAATGCCCGCCGATGGCCCGATACTTTCCTGAATAAAACCTGGGAATTAGGCCATGCGCCTACCGAGAGTTTTGCCAATTGGGATTTCGTTGGAAACTACAGTGGCGGCATCAAAGGCAGATTCCCCCACGATTTTGCCGCTGCACGCGAAAAAGGTGGTTACGGCGTATTGCGCTTTACCCCTTATGGCAACACCCTCGTCACCAATTTTGCCATGAGAACCATCGAAGGCATGGATTTGGGTATTGACGAATGGCCAGACTTTTTGTGCCTGAGTTATTCCGCGACGGATTATTGCGCCCACCAATTTGGCATCCATGCTGAGGAAACGGAGGATATGTATGTTCGGATGGATCGTGAATTGACGCGCTTGTTCGACTTTTTGGACAGAAGATTTGGCAAAAACAACGTACTCGTGTTCCTCACCGCCGA
>JANMME010000486.1:0-13129 GCA_031373015.1 Saprospiraceae bacterium | reverse complement strand
GTATTGCAGAGCCTCCACCACCACTCACCGATAGAAGGCGTTTGCAAGCGAATATTCAGCAAATCATGGGCAGGGTTGGGGGCGATTTGTACGACAAGTTGACTTTCAGGCGATTTTGTGCCCACGGAGCCATCACTTAGTTTCAGCATGAATAGGCCGTTTTGCATGTCTCCTGCTATGATATTGCCCGAAGGTAGCCATGGGTAATTACCCCAGTTGCCAAAATAGCCATTGTAGACCGCGTTTTCGGGGTGCGTATCATATTCCGCTAACAACACTGGTTTCAGGGGGTTGCTGATGTCGTAGGCCACCAATCCATCTTCGTATTGCGAAACGAAAAGGGTGTTGTCGCGGATGTAAACGTTGTGCGGGATGGCTGTGTGCCCGGCGTTATCAACAGAAAATTTGTTTAAAAATGATCCTGCAATTTCGATCTCACCCAATGCAAGGTTTTGCAAATTAACAATTTGGATAGGTCGGCCTTCGGGTATTTCCTCTGCATAATAGGCATAAGTGCCTGCCGTGTTCAACCAAGAATTGTGGTTATAGCCCCCAGTGTTGATTTGGGCCAGCAATGCGGGGTTGAGCGGGTCTTTCATATCGTAGATATAGTAGCCTTCATATCCCGAAGAAGCATAAATGGTATCGTTGCGCACATACGAATCGTGCAGCCCACCGCCCTGAAAAGTGGCATGGGTGATGAAGGTCGGCAGGTCGGGGTTTTGACTAATATCGAGCACCATGATGCCTTGCGTAGCGCTTCCGCCGTTCAGGTAGATGCGCCCTGAAACCGTATCCAGCGTGATGGTGTGTGCCTTTTGGAACAGTTGGTTGCTCCAATAAGTCCTCACAATGGTATCCTCGGCATGGCTCATGTCAAAAATCATCAAGCCTTCAGTGGTGCCATCTGAGACGGCGTAAACACGGTTTTTGTAAGACTTGAATTCGCGCCATATTGTATTGGCAATGCCCGCAAATTTGCCCACCAATTTTGGCGTAGTAGGCTCCGTGACATCGAAGAACAGAACGTGTTCTGCTCCACCCAACACCGCATATTCGTGCCCGTTGACAGCGATGCCCCAGCAACCACTGTACTGAAGCTTGAGATTGTCTGGTGAGGCAATGGGCAAAGCATCGTCGTCCCAATGGCCTAGAAAAGTGAATTTTGGGTTGGATTGGCCTTGGCTGGCATTTAATGCAAATGCACTGATTATCAGCGCGAAAAACAGTTTTTTCATGTGAATTTCATTTTTGAAGCAACAAAGGTATTGAAGCGAAAGGACGCACCAGATAATCAATACTTAGGATGTCGTCCAGGGGCGAAGAAAGAAGTGACACTTTTTAAAAAAGTGTCACTTCTGCCTTAGGAACGCGGTTGAAACAAAGGTACAATTTTGGGGCGCCGATTTTGTCTCTGTCAAGGCGCGAGGAGGGCGTTTAGTGGGGTTAAAAAACCGACGAGCAACGAAGAGAGAGGCAAAATAAGGCCTCCAAAATTGTACCTTTGTTTCAACCGCGTTCCTTATCATTGCTCCGATGAAAAAGATAGATATGCACACCCACCTCCTACCCGAACGACTGCCCAATTTTGCAGAGAAGTTCGGCTACGGGGAATTTATACAACTCGAACACCACGTCCCCGGCTTTGCCCGAATGATGAAAGGTGGCACTTTTTTCCGTGAAATTGCGTCCAACTGCTGGGACCCACAGGTGCGTATCGGAGAATACGCGCATTTCCGGACGCCCGTGCAAGTGGTTTGCACCATCCCGGTCATGTTCAGTTATTGGGCCAAGCCTGCCGACTGCCTCGACCTTTCGATGTTCCTCAACGACCATCTAGCCAGTGTGGTGGACGATTTTCCCGAGCACTATATCGCGCTCGGCACGATCCCGATGCAAGACACGGATTTGGCTATCAAAGAATTGGAGCGTCTGCACAGCCTTGGCTTCCCGGGCGTTCAGATCGGCTCGAATGTGAACCAAAAGAACCTGAGCGAAGCCCAATTCTTCCCCCTTTTTGAGGCTTGCCAACGGCTCAATATGGCCGTTTTTGTCCATCCCTGGGAAATGATGGGCGAGGCCGAAATGCGCAAATATTGGCTTCCCTGGCTCGTGGGGATGCCTGCCGAAACCAGCAGGGCGGCTTGCTCGCTCATTTTTGGCGGAGTCATGGAGCGGCTGCCCAAATTGAGGGTATGTCTGGCGCATTCGGGCGGCTCATTTGTACCCACCATCGGGCGGATTGAGCACGGTTTCAACTGCCGACCTGATTTGGTGGCCGTGGATAATCCCGTATCGCCACGGGAGTATTTGAGGCGGTTTTGGTACGACTCGGCCACGCATGATGCGCAGTTGTTGCGTTATATTATGGAAGTGGTGGGGGACGAAAAAATTTGTTTGGGCACGGATTATCCATTCCCCCTCGGCGATCTGGAAATTGGGAAGTTTATAGAGGAAATGGGTTTGCCTGCAGAGACTTTGGAGCGGGTGTTCTTTAAAAACACGTTGGAGTGGCTGTATGGGAGAAAAGAAATCTGAATTTACGTCTGCAATACCCTTATGAACTGCCGAATCTCTTCTTCCGTATTGTAATAATGCGGCGAGACGCGCAAAGCCCAATCCACCCCTTTTCTCGAAAAATCAATCTGGGCGGCCACTTGGGTTGAAATGCGGCAGTTAATGTTGGCGGCCTGCAATTTTTCCATCAAAATCTTTGATTCCCAATGGCTTGCATGAGCCGTAACGATACCGCACAAATGCTCGCCCTGGTCCAGAACCCGGACTCCAGGCAGTTCAGAAAGTAACTGACGGGCAAGCCCTGTCAGGTGATTGACGCGGGTTTCAATAAAGTCGAGACCGATTTCGAGGGCATAATCCACGGCGGCCTTGCTGCCCAGCAGTAGCGCAATGGGCATTTCCCAATATTCAAATCGCCGGGCTGTGTTCGCGGTTTTATAGTTGTCCGCCCCCGTCCAATCTGCCCCGCGCATATCGGGCAGCAGCAATTCCAGCCCAGCATCCAGCACCCGATCGGAGGCAAACAGAAAGCCCGCACCCCGCGGCCCGCGCAGGTATTTGCGCATGGTAGCGGTCAAGAAATCGCAACCGATCCGCGATACGTCCAGGTCCATTTGCCCTGCCGATTGGCAAGCATCTACGAGATACCAGACACTGTGTTCACGGCAGATTTTGCCGATGGCTTCCACGGGCTGCACGAGGCCGCTGTTGGTCGGCACATGCGTCACTGCAGCCAGAAGTGGGCGGTGTTGGCGCATCAGGCGTTCAAAATCATCTACATCCACGCCTCCGGAAGGAAGCTCGCGGGCGCGTACAAGCCGGATACCGAGGCGTTTTTGTAGGGAGAGGAAAGCGATCTGGTTGGAGGCGTAATCATTTTCGGTGGTTAGAATCAGATCGCCTGTGCGCCAAGGGAGGGTGCTGAGCGCTTTGGAATATGCGTCAGTGGCGCTGGCCGCGAAAGCAATATTGCGGGCTCGAGTATGAAGCAATTGTGCTACGGATTCATAAAAGCCAGCCACTTCTGCTGCCATAGCATCTGCGGCCTCGTAGCCGCCCATTTGTGATTCAAGTTCGAGGTGGCGATGCACGGCAGCAAGAACCGACGCTGGTTGAAGGCTTGCCCCGGCGTTGTTGAGGTGGATTTTTTGGGCGCAGCCAGGAGTGTCGGATCTTAGTAGTTCAATGTTGGCCATATTGTGATAAGAGCATGTATTGGGCGTTTGCTTAACCATTTCACCTATGCCTGCTTAGCATGATGTTCCGAAAGTAGTTGTCGGACACTTGTCCAATGCATTCCCGGATAACGATCGTTATCATAGTGATCTATTTTCGCCCGGCCTTCCATCATGTCACGCATGTATTGCATGCCCTGCCAAGCGGGATAAAGATCCTTTTTACCAGGAGCGACCGTTTTTGCCACTTTGATCAGGATATTGAGCAACCCCAGGCCTCCGGCGCGTAATAGTCGGAATGGATGGCCAGTGATTTCACCCATGAGCGTAGACATTTCGCGTGGCGTGATCCGGTCGCCCGCAATCCTCAAAAAGCGAGGGGTAGTATCATCCAGCGCAGCATTTGCGGTGAATGCCGCCGTGTCATTCATCGTGGTGAAGTCCATTCGCAGGTCTGCATTGCCCCAATAGAGTAACCGCTTCTTTTTGAAAAGAATCATGGGCATCTGATCGGTAAGCATATCCATAAACGGGCCGATAAAAATGGTCGTTGCAGCAATAGAAGACTGTTCCAGATACGCTTGAAAATCTTTCCTTAAATCAAAGTTGCGGTTTCTGCCATAGACCAGATTTGTAAAATCAAGGGAAAAATCGGAAGGTATGAAGCGCGGGACACCCGCTTGGACCACAGCATCCAGGAGCACTTTTTGGGTGTCAATAATTACATCCTGTAAGCCTGCAAGCGCAGAAACGACACAATTTGCACCTTTGCACACTTCAGAAACCGCCGCTACATTGGACATGTCCACTTGAAATACCTCCACGCCCATTTTCTTCATCTTGGTTATTTTTTCAGGGTCACTGCCTGTGCGTACTACAGCACGGACATGAGCGCCCTTGTCTAGCAGGGCTTTGACGATCCTTTCTCCCAGATTGCCTGTTGCGCCTGCTACGAGTATAGTTTTTTGCATTTTTTTATTTGATTATTACCGATGAATTGTCTTTAAAATTTCACCGCGCTTTGCCCTCAGTTTTTGCCATTAGGCTGGATTTTGTTTTTGTAAAGCACGCGCCGCTCGTCCTTCCCACCACCGCTTTGAAATATCCATAAAAACCTCCGCTAAATAGCCACAAATCACTAGCACCACCAATGAAGTCCATGCCCACAGGCTGCTCCCAAAAAGCCAAAAAGCCAATTTCCATCCACCCCAGAGCGCAAGCGGGAAAGTGAAAAGCCCTGCCAACATCTTCACGTTGCTGTCGTAGCCTGGGTAAAGTTTCAGTGCTTTGCAGAGCAGCCAGGGCAGATAACAGGGCAGAAACCAGAATCCGTAGCCGAGCAGGAAAAAAGGCGCGAGGAGGAGGAGGGATATTGGACGTTGGATATTGGACGTTGGACGTTTTACCCGCCGTAGGCTTTTTATCTGCCGAAGTCTTGACGAAGGAAGAGCCGAAGGAGGGTGGACTGAGGAAGTTGCATGGGGGACGTTGGTGGACAGTCCGGCATCCGTCAGCTTTGCCTTTTGGAGTTCAGAGAAATAGTCAGCAATTTGGGCTTTTAGCCCCTCATTATGGATGTTTTTTGTCAGAAAATCTTTTAGGAAAAAATACTCCTCGCTATTGGAATAACCCAAGCGGGCGTTTCGAACCATGATTTCTGCTTGGTTTACAAACGCATCGCCTACCTCGCTGCCCGAATCGAGGGTAAGCGCACTCACATGGTTACGGATTTCGGCTGTAAAGTCATCCACGGCCTTCTCATGGTCTTGTTGATCGGCTTCTGCCCAAGAGCGCGGGTCAATGGGTGCCCCATATTCTACCGTGGTGCGGCTACGAAATAGGTTGGGCGCGTCGTAACTGATGCCCACGGGGATGATTTTGATACCGAGTTGCCAGTTGTTCCGGCGTTCTGCACCAAAAGCAATGCGGGCCGTGCCGGTTTTGAACGGGCGCACGTAACGGTTCATCCAGCTCACGCCTTCGGCGGCGATGAAGAGCACACCGTTTTTTTCTAAATGCTGGAATGATGCTTCAAACGCTGCGTCGTTGTCGCGCACTTCTCCTTCGGCCACGTCTTCTTTTCGTTTGACCGGTATGCAGAATAGTCGGGTGAGTATCCAGGCGCTCACGGGGTTCTTAAACAGTCCGTAGTTGGCGAGGAAAAACATTTCCTGACGGATGTTGATGCCTGCATTGAGCGGGTCCATCAGGGTGTTTGGGTGATTGGAAACGACGATGGCCGGCCCATCAAAGCGCAAATGTTCGCGCCCCAACACGAGCCTACGACGGTAAAAAATGGAGATTCCTACCCAGGAAGTGAGCCGGAGCCAGGCGTAAATCAGGCGTAGGATGGGGTTTATGGGGGCGTTGCGGTAGGGCATTTTTTAAAGAGCGCACATGGAATTTAAGTGGGCGAGCGTACAAATCAACGGGATATTTAGTTGCGTCCTTCAATAGAAAATGATAGCTTGTTAAAAGCATGTTTGCGAGCCAGAACTAAAGTTGTTCCCTACAAACATAAAAAACACTTACCCCCTTGCACTACAACCCCGTCTCCACCAAATACCGCTCCGCATCCAATGCAGCCATGCATCCCGTTCCAGCCGCCGTAACGGCTTGGCGATAAATTTTATCCTGCGCATCACCGGAGGCAAAAACGCCCGGAATATTGGTAAAAGAACGACCCGGAACGGCTTTGATATAGCCGCTCTCGTCGAGTTCGAGCCAGCCTTTGAAAATATCTGTGTTGGGCTGGTGGCCGATGGCTACGAAAAATCCGGTTATGTCCAAAGTGCTGACTTCGCCGGTTTTGTTGTTGCGTATGCGCACCCCCTCCACGCCATCGGTACCCAGCACTTCTTCAGGCGAGGTGTTCCAATGGACAATAAGGTTGGGTGTTTTTAGCACCCTTTCCTGCATGATTTTTGAAGCCCGCATTTCGTCGCGGCGAACGAGCAAGTGTACTTCCGAGCAGATTTTTGCCAAATAAGTGCTTTCCTCTGCTGCTGTGTCGCCACCGCCGACAATGGCCACTTTTTGCTTGCGAAAGAAAAACCCGTCACAAACGGCACAGGCAGAAACGCCCTTGTTTTCCAATTCGTGTTCGCCTGGGATACCGAGCCATTTGGCACTCGCTCCCGTGGCAATGATGATGGTTGGCGATTGGATTTCGCTACCCGCTTCGCTCCAAACCTTGTGAATGGGGCCGGTGAAATCCACCTTTACAATCTTTTCATTTCTGATGACCGTCTCAAAACGTTCAGCCTGTTTGCGGAAATCTTCCATCATTTCAGGGCCGTTGCGCCCTTCGGGATAGCCGGGATAATTTTCCACTTCATTGGTGATCATAAGCTGTCCACCGGGCTCAGGGCCAGTGTAGAGCATGGGGCTGAGCCCGGCGCGAGCGGCATAAATGGCTGCTGTGTAACCCGCTGGGCCAGAGCCGATGATAAGGCATTTTACTTTTTCCATAATTGGCTGCAAATGTAGGAAGCCCGAACAGTAAAAAAGCAAAAGGGTTTGAGGTATAATGAAGGCTTCACGCTCAAATGTCCTTGCTAGGACTTTTGAGCGTCTGCAAGTATAGGAACGGGCTTTTTACGAAGCCATTTAAAGGTAAGGTATCCCACCACCGCAATTAAAATCACCCCCCACAAATGGACGATACCGAGGAATAAGACGATCAAAATCTCTGCACCAGAACGCAAGGCTTCACCCAATCGGCTGGCCAGCGGTTGTTGCGGCAAAGGCACATCTGTATTGGCCACCATAGTTTGACGGATTTGCGGGAGTTGATAAATATCCACCGTTACGGTGCTGAACCGGATCGCATCCTCTAGTTTCAAAGTCTCGATGCGGGCCTGGTCGCTGGCGGCGCGGCTGGCACGAGCACGATCTGCTTTGGGGCTATTTTTATTTTCTTCAGACCGATCCAAGTCAGTAAGGTATATACCTTCGCGCAAGCGGGCGAGATACTGTTCCAGCATTTGCAACCCCACGTCTTCGGCATTCACATGGCGCAAGTCGAGAAAATCGGAAAGTCTGCCGATTGAGCGAAGCGTCGTGTCCAAGAGGCGATAGGGCACCCGGATAACCAGTTGACTATGAATACTGTAGCGGGTTGTTTCCAGTGCGGAATCGCGACTGATGGGGGTCGTTTGACGGAGTTCAACATCACTATTCAGGTTGCTGTTGATAACAAAACCGCCATTACGCAGGGCGATATCTTCAATGCGTAGGGTTGCCTCTGCCGTGTTTTTCACGCGAAAACGCATTTCGGCGGTTCGGACGAATTTTTTGAGCGAGTCTATCGCGCTGGGAACAGCAGCTGCCGAGGAGAATATATCGCCATTGGCAGCTACATCTTGGAATTGCTCAGAAGATGCAGAACCGGCGGGTGAACGATCCAATTTTGCCTGCCTGTCTATCCCTTGTGGGGGTGGCGCTGGGGATTGTGCGGTAAAAGAAGCTTCGCTTTTTTGTTGACAAGCAGAAAGGAGAAAAAGGGTACAAAATCCGAGGATTCGGAGCGTGTGAATGCTGGAAGAATGTGACATAAGGATAGGTTTGAAAATGTTTTAAAACACCCGTTTTGGGCAAGCCCAGCAGGGATGAAAACATTTTTCAAATTGCACAAAATGCCAAAAAGACAGCCGATGAACACGCGTAGATTAGGGTTAAACACATAAGGCACATAAGGACACATAAGGTTGACTATCAGGCTTATGTGTCCTTATGTGCCTTATGTGTTTAATCACCCTCCCAAATCACTCCTTCCCGCTTTCGCCAACAAAATAATCTTCCTTGTTTTTGAACAAGACATTGAAGGTTGTCATGCTACCATAGCAGCGTGTGATGTACTGCTGGAGGTTGACCTTGTCTTCATCGTCGAGTTTTTTATGGGCATTGATGCCTTGTTCGAGCACCCGCAAGCGGTCGCGCATCATGACGATCTTATGAAAAAAAACGTCAATGGGCACTTCCTTGGGCTGAATTCCGTCCGCTTGCAGGATCATTTTGCCGTTTTTCCAACGATCGCCCAGCGGCACGATCTCAAGACTGAAACCGGCCCAAGCCTTCAATATTCGCACCAGTGATTGTTCGGCTTCGGTGAAGGACACCACCTCGTCGGGCGCAATACGTTCTACGATCTGCCAACCAGTGTAGTCTTTTCCGACCATCTTTAGGCCGAATTGCATAAAACAAACTTCGTAGGCCGCCACATGCAGGCGGATAATGGCCCCGTCGCCATACGCGGGGTGTTTGACGCGAGAACCGATACCGAGGAGTTCCATAATTATTGGAAGTTGGACGTTGGATAAAGGACATTGGACTTTGGACATTTCACTCGAAGCCAATGCGATGAATGATTTTAAGGAAAATATGCGCCGCAAACTTACAGCGTACAGGCTTTTTCAAGTCTGTTATTTGTGGTGCAGATAAGCCCGTACCTTGTGGCTTATCTTTGCTTTAAAGCAACATGAATTTGGGTAGATTCATTCCTTGCGTACAAAACAAAACCGCGTAGCGGTGACATTTTGGTAAACAATGCAAAACATCATCGGTCAACAACGCACCAAAGAATTCCTGGCATCGCTTGCATCCAGTGAGCGAGTGCCACATGCCTTGCTTTTCCTTTCGCCAACGGGTGGTGGCGGGCTTGCGTTGGCCACGGCATTTGCCCAATTGCTTCAGTGTGAAAAAATATCATCAATATCCCAATTTCCCAATTTCTCAGCCTGCGGCGAATGCTCCGCTTGCCGAAAAGCCTCCCACTTGACACACCCCGACATCCATTTTTCCTTTCCAACAATTGGTACCAATGCCGTCAGCACCGATTTTTTGAAAGAATGGCGCTTGTTTTTGGCTGAAACGCCCTATGCAGATGTCAACGCTTGGCTTCAACGATTGGGCGCAGACAACAAACAAGGCAATATCAACAAAGAGGAATGCAATGCCATCCTCAAAAAACTCAGCCTCAAAGCCTTCGAAGGTCGCTACAAAATCCTCTTGATGTGGTTGCCCGAATATCTTGGGAAAGAAGGAAACCGCCTCCTCAAACTCATCGAAGAGCCGCCGGAGCAAACCATTTTCTTACTCGTGGCTGAAAATCAAGACCTGATCCTGAGCACGATACTCTCGCGCTGTCAGTTGGTGAAACTCGATCCGCTCTCCGACGAAGAAGTGGCCGAAGGATTGATCCAAGAGCGCGGCATCGGACTTGAACGCGCCCGGCAAATTGCGTTTTTAAGCGGTGGGGATTTCGGTGCCGCCCTTGCAGCAGCGGATTCCCCGGTCACCGATGATGCCCAACTTCTGCTCGATTGGCTGCGAAAATGCTGGCGGGGGCACGCGGTGGAAATGGTGCGCTGGACGGAAGAGTTTGCCAAACTGGGACGCGAAAACCAAAAGCAATTTCTGCATTACGGACTACATTTTTTACGCGAAATGCTCTCTTTGGTCAGCACCGGAAGTCCAACCATGCGCCTTAGGCCGGAAGAGCTTGCCACCGCCCAAAACATGGCAAAAGTGCTTGATTTTGAAAAGATTGCGCAAATTGTCGGACTTCTCAACGACAACATTTACTACATAGAAAGAAACGCTAACCCAAAGATTCTTTTTTTGGCCACCTCGATCCAGATGCACCAAATCATGAAAAATCAAACCAAGTAATGAAACCATGCCAACACATACATTTTCTTGGAAAAATTTAGCCCTCGTCCTTGGACTCACGGTATTGGTAGGCATTGGAGAGTACGCGCTCGCGTACCAATTCAACGACGGCAAAATCACACAAAAAGTAATCGGCGCGGTTTTTCTGGGTATGGCGCTTCCGAGCCTGCTCATCGGCGGCGTGATGCGGCTTTTCAAGCCAACAGTGCAGGGTTATTTTGCCATAACCGCCGGACTCTGTGTGACCATAGGGCTGTTTTTGATCTTTACATAAGCCCAAAACATAAGCCTACTTTTTAAGTGAAGTGAGAACTTTTTGAAAATTTGGTAAAACTGTTTTTAGCGGTGCTACTTTTGCTCCTTAAGAACCGCGGGTTCAGTCTAAATAAGATTTGTTCTTTAATTCCAAAATCGAGCGTTGGGTCATTTTAACCTTGCGCATATTATCAAACCAATCTCGTTCCGAACGGGGTCGCAAAAATTATAGTGGTTGTTATACGGGTGTTCTTTTTTGACAGGATTTACAGGATTTTACAGGATTTTTTTTGCCAAAACAGGTAGATAATCCTGTAAATCCTGTTAAATCCTGTAAATCCTGTCAAAAAAATACTTGTCCGACCGCCGCTTCCAAATAAACATGGGATGTATAGGATGCTCCTGTTCAACAGGAAAAGATAGCACAAAAGGCTGCAAGTCAAACGGCGGCTGTGCCACCGGCGGTTGCAACCGCCACAATACTTATGACTGGATAACGGCCCAAGGGATCGCGGATCCGCGTCCATTTGATGCCGTAGAGGTCAGTTTCAAAAACGGCTCGCGCAAAGAGTTTTTCAAAAACCTCCAGCATACCCGCGCCACCACGGGGGATTGGGTGGTCGTAGAAGCCGTTGGCGGTGGCTTTGATGTGGGTACCGTGACCCTCACTGGCGAGCTGGTTCGTATGCAGATGAAACGCAAGCGCGTTCGCCCGGACGCGCGGCTTGGCCAAGTGGTGCGCAAAGCCCACGAACGCGATTTGGAAAGGCTTGATGAGGTGCGCAAAGAAGAGCGGGATATCCTCATCCATGCCAGAGCCATCGCTCGCTCACTGGATTTGAACATGAAAATCGGCGACGTAGAGTTCCAGGGAGATGGACGAAAATGCACATTTTTCTATACCGCCGATGGTCGTGTTGACTTCCGCGAACTCATTCGCCATTACGCCCGCGACTTCAAAGTCAAGGTTGAGATGCGCCAAATCGGTGCGCGACAAGAATCCGCCCGTATTGGCGGAATCGGCAACTGTGGGCGCGAATTATGCTGCTCCACTTGGCTCACCGAGTTTAAAAGTGTGAATACAGCAGCTGCCCGCTACCAAAACCTCGCCATCAACCAGACCAAGCTTTCTGGAATGTGTGGCCGGCTGAAATGTTGCCTCAACTATGAGCTGGACACCTATATTGACGCCCTCGAAGATTTTCCGGATCGCGCCGAGCGGCTAAAGACCAATGCCGGGCTGGCAATTTTGATCAAAACCGACGTGTTCAAACGACTCATGTTTTACACCTACGCAGAGGATCGGGGTAAGTTTTATCCAATCCATGTGGATCAAATTTGGGAAGCCATTGCCATGATCAAATCGGGGAAGTTCCCGGAAAGTTTGGACCATATCCTTTCGATGGCGCCCGTTGTAGAGACAGATGAGCCGGAAGAGGCAGAACCCGATTTCGAAAATGTGCATGATGTGATTCAATTGCCCATGGAAAAACGGAATAAGCGGAAAAAGAGCAGGAACAAAAACCGTGACCGATCACAATCTGCCGCTGCTGCCGTTGAAAAAGCCTCACAAAATGATACCGCTCAAGGCCGTCGGCAAGCTCCGCCACCTCGACGACACGACCGACCACAACAAGGCCCAAACCAAGGCGGCGGGAATCGCCCCCCTCAAAACCGCCCGGAACAAAGACCAGGCGATCGTCCGAAACAAGAAACCCGCCCACAAAACCCGAATAGAGATCCAGGACAAGGCCGTAAGGATGGAGCTCAGGGACGACCAAACAAGGACGACGAAAAGGGCGAAAAGAAGTAGCGCCCTCGATAAAATCTAAAGATTTAAATATGCGCACGTTGTTTTTTGCCGTAGCATCGGCAGCCTTTTGTTTTTTTTCTTGTCAGGAGAAACCCGCGCCCAAAATGACCGGGCTTGCGGGAGGACTGCAAGATTCCACCATTATCCGAATTTGGCCCAGAGAGATGGACTCGCTCCTTAGAATAGACCCCAATATTCCGATCATTGATGTACGGACAGAATTGGAGTTTCGCACGAGCCATGTCTTTCGTGCTATGAGCTGTGAATATAACCCCCCCACGTTTTCGAAGCGGATTATGCGGTTGAATGTCGAATCACCCGTAATTATTTATGATACAAATAGTTCGGCAAGCCTCTTAGCTGCCGAAGAAATGAAAAGATTGGGATTCAAAAGAATCTACGAAATAGCAGGCGGTCTGTTTAGTTTTGCCAGGGAGGGCAAGACCGTGGTGGCGGGTGATAGCAAATTAGATTCGTCTACGATTTTGAAATAAACCGTTCTGGGTTTATGCTCTAAACATGAGTCATCACCAATTTTGGTTATCCTCGTCCCAGAGGGTAGGGTGTCCAAAGGGCAAAAAAAAATCCTTCATATTTTTGCTGTGCGAGCAACAAAAAAAGAAGGAAATCAATGTCTAAAAAACATCTTGAGGCAAAGATAGGCAAACTTAAGTCACAACTGAAAGCAAAAAATGCT
>JANMME010000398.1:0-5589 GCA_031373015.1 Saprospiraceae bacterium | reverse complement strand
ATTTGGGTGATAAACTCGTTGAAAATGCTATAAACATAGATTCCCTTCGGGAATTTGGTAAGTTTAGGGTCAACGGCGATTTGTGTAGATACGATAGCTTTTAAAAAGTTGTCAAATTTCATACACTCACGCCCCCTCCACAATGGCTATCTCCTCCTCCGTCAACCCATACAACCCGTACACCAAAGCATCTACCTCCGCCTCCAAAGCCGTGGTGTCGGCTAAAGGGGCGGATTGCTTGGCGGCGAGGATGCGGGTGACGAGGGAGATGATGGGTTGTTGTTCTTTTTCTGAAAGGTCTGGAATAGGCATTTTTGCAATGAAGCGCGATTCAAAGCTATACCAACCTCCACGCATTTGTGTGGAGGTCTTAGCAATAAACCAGGCCGAAAATTGGCTATTTAAAAGTCCCAACAGGTAGTAAAAAGGTACCGTTGATTTAGGTACAACCCCATACCCACCGGCAGTGCCGCCAGTAAAATGGTATTCACCTACTTCATCGAATGAGAAGCGAGGACTTGGAGCAATGTCTGGCGTAAAGATTTTGGGTTTGGAAATCACTTCAAGAGCTTGGGATCTGCCGTAGGCATACCATTTATCTCCTTTCATCTTGCCATTTTCCCGATTTTCTAAATACTCTTGGTTTTCAAGCAAGTATTGCCAAGTCATTGCGCCGAGGCAATTATTTCATCCTTTGACATAAGTCTTCCTTCCTTGTAAGGGAATAGAATCAACCTATTGGGCTTAGTCAATATATACCGCCGACTGTCTCCGCCTTTTATTAGTGGCTTTAACAGCGCCTTTTCGAGAGAATAGTTTTTTCCAGTCTGTTCTGAAAACACTTCATAATGATTGGGGACTTCTCCGCGTTTCTCTAGGATATAAATTTTGTCGGCACTCGTTTTAAGGCCCTGAAAAATCCGTTCCGTTACATCTGCCAAAGTTGGAAACTCATTCCATCGGCTGAACATATCTGTACTTCCGTCAACAGAAAGATTCCATTCAGCATCCGTAAGTACAGAAGTAAGAATATTTGCTAAAGGAAGTTGCTGTGGTTCATTCTGAAAAGAAGTCAAGTCATTACAAGAGCCAAAACGGAAATTATCTCGAACAGCATTTTCCAGTAGCAGAATGGCCGTATAAATCGATGCTTCTTCGAACACTTGTTCAGCACCAAAATGAATAATCTGTTCTATGCATTTCTTTTCTGAAAGATATGCCCGAGTTTTTTGGCCATAGTTTGCATTGAAAAACTTATGAGGAAGTATATAACTCAATCGCCCTTTTGGAGACAGTAGATTTAATCCGCGTTCAATAAAAAGTACATAAAGATCGTAGTTGCCTTTACCTGCTGTATAAAAATTTTGATTAAACCATTCCACCTGCTGGGAAGCAGCTTGCTGTAATTCCTGAATTCTGATGTAAGGCGGATTCCCCAGCACCGCATCAAAGCCTACAAAAGTTCCGGCATCGTCCAGCACTTCAGGAAATTCAAAGCGCCATTCGAAAGCGTTTTTATAGATTTTGTTGTTTTTGATTTCCTCAATTTCAGCGTTTAACTTATTGATTTCTTCCACTATTTTGGCCTTTTCCTTGTCTCTTTTGGCCTCCAAGGAGTCTTCTGGCGGTTTTTTTCCTCCATAAGGCGTATCCGGCTCGAAGAGAAAATTACCTGTGAAGCGATGGTATAGTTCGCTTGATAATTTTTGGATTCGTGAAACTTTTGGATCGTTGCGACCAATTTCCGTCCTGAAATCCCCCTTAATTTCAGAGATCAGTCGCTCGAGTTCCCTTTTTGCATCTTTATTGGTAGCGTGGTGGTACTGACGTACGGCTATGCGGTACATTTCCACACTCCATTTGCTTTTTTTCAAGGCTAATTTCAAATCCTCATCCAGCGCAAAACGGCTCACCAGCGAGTTCCCCGATTTGATGTTTATATCAATATTCGGAAGCGTTTCCAGCCGTTGATATTTGCTTTCTGCGGTGAAATAGGCGTGTTTCAACAATTCCACCCACAAGCGCAAGCGGCAGATCATCACCGATTTCGGGTTGATGTCCACGCCAAACAGGCAATTTTCGATCAGGGTTTGTTTTTCATGAAACAGGGCTTCCTGAATGCGCTGGGAGGCCGTGTTACCGGGCTGGTATTCAATGGGTTGGTCGTTGCTGGAATCGGTAAGAATCAGTTCGTCATTGCCAACTACAGCGTTGATGGTCAGCAGTTTACCGTTGGAATCACAAAGAATCCCCAGGTCGCTTTTGATGGCGATGAGTTCATTGAGCGCACTCACGAGGAAGTGTCCGCTGCCCACCGCCGGGTCGCAGATGCGCAGGCTGTTGATGACGGAATGGGCCTCCTGGAGCGGCGTTTTTTGGCGGATCAGTTCGTTGTGCAAGTCGGTTTCCACATTGGCGCAATCCCAGCCATAGCGTTCGTTGAACTTTTGCAACACGGCGCGACGCAGCGTTTCCCGGCATATATACATCGTGATAAAGCCGGGGGTAAAGAAGGAGCCGTCGCGGTAGCCGTTTATTTTTTCAAAGATGAGGCCGAGCACGGAAGCGTTGATGACCGCGCGGTTTTCGGACTGTATCCGGGCTTTCGCGTCGCTGCTGAAATCGAAGGCATCGAGGAAGGCGAATAGATAGGCCAGGGTGGGCAGCTCCTTGGGTGCGTTCGGGTTTTGCCGGAGCACCGAATTGGGCAAAACGGGCATCGTGAGCCGATCTGTCAGAGAAGATACGCGCAGGGTGCGGCGCTCCAGTTCGGTTTGCTCGAACAGCGAACTGTTCAGGTAAGGGACGCTGCTGAATTTTTGCTGCACCGATTCGCGGCGTTCGCCCTCGGGGACGGCCAGGACGTGGAAGAACAGTTCGTTGAGTTCGTCGTAGTCTTTGACCCTTTCTACGGCCAGCAGACGGTCGCCCCCACCCTTCCAGCGGAGCAATTGGCCTTCCAGCAATTTCAGGAACAAAACGCGGTTGAGCCAGGTGATACAGAGTTCGAGTGCGATACTAAAACGCTGGTATTCAGGCGTATCGCCGAATTGATCAAGCCCTGTGGCATCCCGCCATACGCCGCTGACCTCCAGTTCGGAGAGCGTGTTTTCGAGCAAACTGCCTTCGCAACGGCGTTTAGAGGCCCTGTCAATGATCTTTTTCCCGCCCTCTTTTACCTCTTCAAGTCCCAGAATGTAGAGCAGTTCGTCGTAGAACTGTTTATTCAGGGCGTTGCTGTCGTTGGCGAAGGGTTTTTTGAGCAAGTGCTGCGGCGACAGGATTTTGTACAGGTCAAGGAGCAGTTCGTCGTCGTTGGGATCATTGTTGGTAGCGGCTTCAGCGTAATCGCGCAGATCGAAGCTGCAGCAGTGCAATTCCGGCAGTTCCTTTTCAAAAAACGGCGCGGCGATTTCCTTGTAGAACCAATCCGTATTGCCAGCGCCGAGTCGGCCTTCTTGCCAGTCGGTGTATTGTTTCAGCAACTTGCTGTTGGCGTAGATATGTCGCTCAAAATCAGCGGCATCGAAGACATACCAGGCATGAATGTCGGTGATAATCAGGTGGCGGATTTCCTTGTTGTCGGCCCGGCTGCGTTCGTTGAGGTAATAGCGCAGCAGTTCGTGGAGCGCCTTGGCATTCGGCTTGTCGGGCGAGATCATTTCCGACTTGTTGCCGGGCTTTTTTGTTTCGATGATGACCCCGACCGAGTCTTTGGCGGTTCGGCCCTTGTGGATCACCAGGTCCTGGCGGTCTTTGGTAGTGACAAAGTGCTCCTCGCGGTAGAAGGCTGCTTTCAGGAAATCGGAAACGATGTTTTTGAGGTGTTCCTCGCTTTCCGAAGCGGAATGGCCGAGGTGTTCGAGCAGGCGGGCGAGTTCGGTTTTGAAGCGTTCGAGTTTTCCGCGCTCCACATTTTGGACGCGGTAGGCGGGCTGGAGGGCTTTGGAGATGGTTTGGGTGAGGAGCCTCATGGGCGCTGGATGGTTTAAGGGGCAAGTATAGGGCTAATTTGGGTTTAGGGCTTTGGCTTTTTCGAGGAGCCAGCGCCATTCGGCGGATTGTTTTTTTTCTTGGATGCGCTTGGTGAGAAGCTCAGAGCGTTTGTGGTCGCCGGGGAGGGAGTTGATCAGTTGATGGAGGAGGTTGGCGAAGTCGGAATTAATTTG
The DNA here is from genome assembly GCA_031373015.1 of Saprospiraceae bacterium. Classification (GTDB taxonomy): domain Bacteria; phylum Bacteroidota; class Bacteroidia; order Chitinophagales; family Saprospiraceae; genus M3007. The sequence goes on along the minus strand of JANMME010000398.1, from coordinate 1,420 downwards.
TCTTTGACTTTCGGAGAGCAATTTTTGAGAGGTTCGACTCAAGAACATTTTGAAGGCATCAAGTTTGTAGGGGAGGAGATCGGAGTAGAGTTCGTAGAGAGCTTTTAATTCTAAGCGTTTGCCGTGAAGAAGGTAGTCAACGAAAGGGGATGTCGGTGGGATGTTGTCGAGGCATTCCGAAAATTGGCCTATGCCGAACAGGTAGTTAGCCAAATTGAGTCGGTAAATGTCTTGGGTTTCATTTTCGCCAATGAGTTCGAGTTTGTATTTTTCGATAAACTCAAGTGCCCATTCAAAGTCTTTTACCCTTGTTGCATTGCTCGAAACAGCCCAATATCTGCTTGCAGGAATCTTTCCTTCATAATGCAAATAACCTCGCATTAAGTTGTCCTTGTAAAGTTCGTGAAGTGTAAATTCAACTTCTATTTTTTCAAAATTAGTCAAAAGGACTAAAATACATAAATTTCGCAAATAAGTATAAAATTCCCGAAGGCTACCCTCATCTAAGTTCTTTTCATGCGCAAGAAGTAAATCGAAAAGCCCTCGAATATCTGAAGCCTCGGGAGAGTCTTTTTTCAACAAGTTGAAGATCGCAAAATTGATTTTTATAGAAATTGATGCATCCAAATATCTCTCTGGAATTTTATCTTCTGTCAGAAGAGTCTCCATAAAATCCGAAACTTGGAGCCTGGCAACTTTTTGTTGCAAAAGAAATCTATTAAGCAGTGCCAGTCGGTTTAGTTGATAGTGGATATCTAAAGCTTCCAGTACATTGGGAATATTTAAGTCGCCTTTTACCTGGTTTCGACGGCTTTCTTCATCATGTATGGCATATTCCAATAGGAACTGGTGATGAAAATAAGAAACATCTTTCAGTAAGGGTTCCTTCTGGGCCTTTTGAATCCTTGCCAGTAATTGTTGATAACGAGTTTTCAAGCCTCTTGTGCGGACGATTTCTGAAAAATCAAAAGCCTGATGGAATTCGTTGTTTTCACGAAAATAATACTGCGTCAGCAAAAAAGCACGGACAACTCTATGGGCTTCAACCATTAATTTTTCCAGCTTACCTTCCAAAAATTTCTGGCCAGGAAAAATTTTTGCGTAAATCTCTTTTTTTTCAAGATTTTGTGGCGCAACGCCCCAAGGGTGGTTGAAGCACAATTCTAGGAATGGGGCTACTCGATCCTTCATCTTGCCAGGATTAAAATATGAAAGTGTCGAAAATTGCAGAATTTGTTGCTTTTCCGTCGGCTTAAGGGTCTTTATCAGTTCAACAAGGTGGCTATTTTCCATACTTTACACGGGGAATACTTGTCAAAAAGTGTTATAGATTTTTTCGGGACGAAGTAAAGACCTTTACGCAGATTATTCTTGTCTCATTTAAAAAAACACCTTGATTATGGCAAACAAATTCCTTTTT
>JANMME010000370.1:0-3720 GCA_031373015.1 Saprospiraceae bacterium | reverse complement strand
ATGCTCTGGTAACCGGCAGATTGCACCACCGTCAACCAGCCTCGGTCGTAGAGGGTTTTCAGGCTTGTCATGGCAGGGTGAAAACCTGCTTGGTCAGCAGTGGGAAGGGTATTGTCAATGGGAATAAAAGCCCCCGCACCGGAATCCTTAAGCTTTATAGTGGGACGCAGCTGGGCGTAGCGGTCGTATTTGGCCGCAGGGATAATCATGTTGAGGCCATCATTGCCCCCCTTCATTTGTATGAGCACGAGGGTGCGATCTTGAATCCCATCGCAAGAACCGAGTATATCGGCCATTCTGCTGTTCGCGAAAGGGCGCATGGAGAAGCCGTTGACGGCAAAGGACGTGACCCCGGCGGCAGGGAGAAGGCGGAGGAAGTTTCTTCTTTTCATGTTAAAGTCGAAATCTATAGGCGTTGGACGACTTGTTAATAAACAAAAAGGCGGGGAAATGAGGCGGGGGCAGATACTTAGAGGTTTGGGTGCGTAAAGGTTTAAATAAGGCGGGATATTTTTTGAAATTTTTTTTGATACTCATTTTCTCTCGGCAATACAACTGTGCCAATACTCAGATTTAGTAAAAATAATTCTTTAAAAAATGTTGTGCGCCTGATTTAATTTTAAAACCTTTGTATATCATAATATTAAAACAAAATGAAAGTGTTGTATCCTAACCAACATGCAATGAAATTCACCATTTTCGCTGTCCTCCTCCTCCTCCTTTCCTGTTCGGACAAGCCCGACGCAACGAATTTGCCTTTGTTTATATTTGTTCTCGTTTGAGCGACGAAGTTTAAAACTAAAAATCCAACTCAAATCCTTCACAACCAAAAACCTTTATAAAAATCTGATTTTCAATATTCTAACCTATATCCTAAATTCCTTTACCGAACACTACTGATGTCTTACAAACCATTATCTCCCGAACAAAGAAGCCGATGCCTATGGGTAGGGATTGGGTTAGTCTTCATTTTACTATCCATTTTGGTATTTCCGTTTTTGGCCCGGGAACTGTCGCCGATGGCAACCGCTATGGAACGAACAGGGTGGGCTACCGCTTACTACATTTGTGCCGGTATTGTATTGGTATGCGCCGTGACTACTAGATTTTCCAATCTTAAACAACAAAAACAAGATGCCTGACACCTTCTCCAACCCCCGCTACACCATCCTCCTCAAAGAGATTGACCTGATCCACAGCAACATCAAAAACCTCGATGACATCATCTACAAAACCAAGAACTTTGCGATTGCGCTTTGGGGCGGCAGCCTCTATCTGATTGTGCAACACGTGAAAGTGGAGGGCATGATTAATGGTTTTGCCAAAGCAAGTCTCCTGATCTACCTCACCGCGATAATCCCTATCATCTTCTGGGCCATCCATTACCGCTGGCAGAAACACCTCTCCATGTGCAGTGCTCGCGAGCGCATGATCTCATGGTTCATCAATAGCCAGGGGTTTTTATTTTGGCTCAAGGGAGAAGAGGATGTGAACTTTCCGGTTTATGACATTCCCGGCTGGCTCTATACAAAACAAGCCGACAGAAGCCATTGGGAACGGCTGGGCGTCGAGGTAGATGAAGCTTATGTGCTCGACCATAAGGATCTCGGTTTTTGGAAAATACTCCTGTACAAAGACGCCAAGTGGTACTATTCGCTGATGATCGTGATTTCTGTTTTATTTGGGATCTTGCGATAAAAAAACCAATCAATGGCCTACGGACAATACCTCGCAGCCGCTCCACTCGAACGACTGCACCAATTCCAAACCACCATCGCCCGCTTGCGGCAAGGGGAAGCAGAGGAAGCGCTCCAAACCACTTGGCTCGAAGTGGATAAAATCGTGCTGACTACCCACTATTTTGCCTCCGCCGGGACGCCCGATCCAGCCCTCACAGCGATTATCGTGGAATTGTTCGATGACGGAGAACTACTGGATGAATGGTACAGGCACCCCCTTTATCCACCCAAGTTTCATCCACCGGAAAAAGTTCAACAGTTATACGGAGCATTGCGGGCAAGGTGGGTGGTTCTGATGAAACAGATACCGGAAGATAAAATCCCGCTCTGGGAAGCCGACTTTGCTCCGATTTTTGAAATCCTGGACTATGCCGTCCGAAATCAATCCGCCTTGCTGACTTTTTTGGAAAAACCCTTAGATGAAGAACGGGCTGCCAAGGTGTTTTATCCGATTAACCCGGCCATCTTAAGCAACATGCAATGAAATTCACCATTCTCGCTATCCTCTTCCTGAAGTTTTAACGAAGGCGGGCCTTCGCCCCCGGTTTATTAAAATCCATAATCGCCGTCCAAACCGACAGCACTCCCTCGTCCAATCGAGTCCAAATAGGGCGCACCACGCCATCATGGGCGGAAATTTGGTTGTAATCGCCAAAAAAGACCCGTTCATCTGGCTTAAAGGGTTTGTTGCTGACTTTCAGGTTTTTGAAGGTCGCTCCGGCGTCGCGGCTGACGGCAACGTATAGGTCTGTCTGCTCGTCAGTGTAATTGCGGCGGTCGTAAAAAACGGTGTACAGATGCCCCGTTGCCTGGTCTATGGCAAGCCAGGGCAGGAATTGCTGTTGCCCTGGCTTGTCGTCGTTCACACGGGCTGGTTTGCTCCAGGTAAGGCCGCCGTCGAGACTTTTAGCCATGAAAATATCGGTGTCGTCGGGGCCATTGCGTTGGTCGCCCCAAGAGAGATAGAGCGTTCCGCGATGAGGGCCTGCGGAGAGGTCGCACACGAGTATGGGCATCACGTTGCTGCGGTTGATGCCACTGATGTCAATGGCCCAGCCGCCGGGCTGCTCGGCGGCAAGGATGTCTTTGTCGAGCCAGGTCTTGCCACCATCCGTAGAGCGATCGAACCAGATTTTCTCGTTGAATGCCCAAGCTGCATAGATTTCACCGTTGGGGCCGTACGCAGGCACGGCACCTTCGGTAGTGTTGTCGTCGTCGAGGCAGTCGCCTTCCAATTGGCTGATAGTCAGGGCTTCTGACCATGACTTTCCACCGTCGGCACTTTGAGAGAAGCGGATGCGGCTGTGGTCTTTTTCCAGATTTTTGGAGGCATATTTGTCAAATTCTGTCCAGGTACACGCGAGGTTGCCAGACTTTGGTTCGACACAAAGCCAGGGTTTGTCCTGGTCTTTGGGATGGTTAAGGCCACACCAAGCGCCGTCGTTGTACGTCCTGCCACTGTCAATGCTTTTTTGGATGACGATGCGATCCAACAGTTTTTCACTCATCCAGCCCTTGCCTTCAGGGTCGCTCAGGTGCGAGTAGAAAAAATTGCCTTTCCAGTCGCCGATCAGCACAGGGTCGCCGTACACGCCGGAGGATTTGGAAGCCAATTTGCCGGTTTTCCAGGTACGTCCTCCATCTTTACTCCAATAGTACCGGTTGAGGATAGCACCGGCCACCACGTTTTGCGGGTTCTTTGGGCTGACGGCAATACTCGGCTCGCAGGGGCCGTGGCCATCGCCCTTTGCGGATATGGCGATGCGGATGTTTTCAAACCTTTTGGGGAAAACATCGGAGGCTGCGCCTCTTTTTTGCGAGCTGGCGCAGCCAGAAAGGAGGAGCGCAATACAAGTGACGAAAAGTGCTTTTGGGGGACACGGTGCTTTTGACATACGAGGTAAATATGTTTTGTCGTAACTGGTTAGGATGGAACACGGATGACACAGATTAGACACGGATTTGCACGGATTTCTGGATG
>JANMME010000350.1:0-8302 GCA_031373015.1 Saprospiraceae bacterium | reverse complement strand
CGCCGAGGCTTTGGAGTACGGTGGCTACTTCACCACCACCCGCTGCGAAGTCAAGCACCGTGCCTTCACAGTCAAATCGCCAGAAATTGCGCTCCAGCAGAGCGCGGATTTCAGGCAAATGCGGGTTTTCGTATTCGTCGGCAAATTCACGGTAGTAGCCTTCGGCCCCATACTCTTCATAAAGCGAGCGGATTTTGAGGGTATGACTGTCAGTCGTCATAGTGGCCTTTACATTTCAAGACTGTAATGGTGTCAGTCTCTACCCTGTATATCAAACGATGTTCTTGGGTGATCCGACGACTCCAACAACCCGAAAAATCACCTTTAAGGGGTTCTGGCTTTCCACGCCCTTTAAAAGGGTCTCGAGTTACCTCCACTATGAGATCTCCGATTTTTTCAAAAACATCTTGGTCTTCAGTCTGCCATTCCAGAAAATCATTGAAGGCTTTAGAGGTAAATTTAATTGATTTCATTGGCCTGCTTTCTGCGGTTTGTAAAAAGATTCAAATTCTTCGACTGTAAAAACCGTGCAGTTCTCACCTGAATCAGCTTCCGCAATGGATTTTTTGAGTTCTTCTGCATAGAGCGATTTAGGGCGCACCGAAATAACCACTTCGGCGCCCTCGCCATTGGCTTTTAGCAGGCTTTTGATTTTTTCAAAAAGACTGCTGTCAAATTCAGAGGCTGGTATGGTGATAGTGGCTTGCATAATTTAATGAATAATTTGGATGGCAATAAGCCGCTTTGAATGCTTTGATTCACCTTGATAAAGGTACTAAATAATAGCCATAAACCAAGATTCAATTTTTCAATTTCTTGCTGTAATCCCGCTCCAAACTGTCAACCAGAATTTGATAGGCCGGGTCTTCAATTGGATTCACATATTTTTTCCCTTTGCCAAAAAGTTTGACCCTTGTGTAACGACCTGGGTGCATCCGAAGGTCCTGAAGCAGGAGTTGGAGATGGCGTGAGCTGCTGACGAGGTTGTTGTAAAGTTCTTCGTCGGTGAGTGTTTTTCCCACAAGCCCCTTGCCGCGCACAAGGTTTTGAGCAAGTGTGTCCACCCGACTAAGCGTACCTGTGGTGGCAGCAAGCGTACCGCGCAACGCTCTGAGCGAGAGGGTCACGGAATCAATCGCACTGGTAGCCTTTTTTGAGGTCTGGTCCAAGCCAGCATCTTTGAGTTGTTGGCTCAGCGCACTGAGGTTTGCAATGGCTTCGCTGATGTTCTTGTCGTTGGCTTTGATCGTGCCGCTGATCGAAGCAAAGTTCCCCGTGATGGTTCGGATGCTTTGCTCATTGAGGGCAAGGATTTGGTTGAGGCGGTGGGTCATTACCTCAATGTTCAACAGCGAATGATCCAGTGCGTTGAGAGCACTGGCCATACCGTTGGGGTTTGCACGCGCAAGTGAATCAATATTGATCGAAAGCCCTCTTTTCAGCCGATCCGTGTACGCGTCGAAATCTGCCGGGTCGCCCAACAGACTTTGGATGAGCGATTTTGATCCCGCTTGCAGGTAATCGCCGCTTTCTGCGCAGTCGCCTTCACAGGGGTGCGGGATAATGATCTCGACCGCCTTGCCGCCCATCAGGCTCATACCAATAATGGAGGCAATGGCATCTTTTGGAATATCAACCCCTCCTTCGATATTGAGCACGGTAATGATGGTTTTATCGTCGGCGGGATCAATGTACATTTTTTTGACCATGCCCACTTGAAAACCCTGGATAAATACCGGGCTGGAAGGTCTCAATTGATCTACATTGTTGTACTTGACGTAAAACGTCTTAGAGGTGGTGAGTACATTCTGGCCCTTCAGGAATTTGAACCCCCAAAATCCAAGCGCAAGGGCTGCAATAGCTAGAAGGGCAATTTTGACTTCGTTTCTGATTTTGAACATTATTGTTGGGATATTAGGATATTGTAGATATTAGGACATTGGGACATTGGGATAATATCATAATATCTCAATATCCCAATATCTCAATTCGGCACTATCGAAGCCGTTTTGAATCCCATATTCTGGATTTCTGGCAGTACTTTTTCTGCTTCGGCTTTAGTGGCGTACACGCCTGAATAATAGTGGAATTTGCCTCCTTTATTCAATTCCTTCACATTAGCAAGCAAGCTAAGTTGGCCCACATTCGGGTCGAGTCTGTTTGGCCAGGCGAGCAGGAAAATGGTAAAACTTTGGCTGCTGGCCAATTTACCCCCCGCAGGTTGACCGTAGGAGGGTGTTTTGGGAGCAACAGTCTTGGAGGCCTCAGTATTCACGGCGGCTTTCCCCGAGTTTGTTTTTACGGTTGCAGCAGGCAATTTTTGGGCGACCGTTTTGGATGGAGCTGGCTTGGACGGAATCGCTTCACCCGCCGTAGCCTTCCCGCCTCCCGAGCCCTGTCGGGCAGGAGGGAAATCTATGGCGGGTGAAGCAGATACTACTCTTTCGAGGCCCTTGCCCATTTCTATATGCCGTTTGTAAGCTTCAAAAGACTGGAAAATAGCCAAAGCCATTTGTTCGCGCCCTGCTTCGGAAGCGAGGAACTCATCTTCGGTGGCATTGGTGAGGTAGCCAGTTTCGATCAACACAGAAGGCATCGCAGTCTCGCGCAGCACGAGGAAGCCCGCTTGTTTCACACCACGGTCTTCCCTAAAAGCCACTGCATTGGCGAATTGCTGTACATAACTGGCGAGCAGAATGCTTTGCTCCAAGTAGGCGCTCTGCCACACACTGGCGAATATTTCAGCTTCAGGGCTGTTGGGGTCGTAACCCTCGTAATTCTTCTGATAATCCTCTTCGAGGTAAATGGAAGCGTTTTCGCGTTTTGCAACATCAAGATTATCTTTACTGCGATGGAGGCCCAACACGTATGTCTCGGCCCCCTGCACCGATTTGCCCGGAAGCGCATTGCAATGGACGCTAATAAAAAGGTCGGCTTTGTTTCGGTTGGCAATAGCGGCGCGTTCGTTGAGCTCCACAAAAAAATCGGCATCGCGGGTGTAGATCACCTTGATCTGCGGATAGTTCGCTTCAATGTATGCCCCCAAGCGCAACACAATGGCCAGCGAATTTTCCTTCTCCATAGCCGAGGCGCCTTTGCAGCCTGGATCTTTGCCTCCGTGCCCTGCATCGAGCACGATGGTCCTGATTCGATAAGGAGGTAAGGATTGAGGCTTGAGGGTTAAGGCTTGAGGATGCCCGGCAGATTCCATACTTTTGCCGGTCTTGAAACGCTCAACCCTAAACACTAAACCCTCATCACCATTGTGAAGGTTAAAATTTTCAAAAACAAGCCACGCTGTGAGGAGTACGAGCGTTCGTAGTGCGAAGTTTGACTTCATAAAATCGAACAATGGGTTTTCTTCAAATTTTGATCGAGGGCGAGATTAGTGCAATTTCAAAAGTCTAAAAAAAGACCAGTGCAAAAATTACCCGGCAAATATCGGTATTTCTTCCAAATTGCTTGCCTGCTCTTGTGCACCCCCGCACTGGCGCAAATTTCTGATTCCATTCCAAGCCCTGACTCCTTACCACCTGCCCTGTTCAGGGACTCTGTCACCGTAGACCTATCCAAGATCAAAATCAGCAACGACGCACTCGACGATGTGGTGGAATATGCTGCGGAGGATTCTATGTGGTTTGACGTAAAAAACAAGCAGGTGCACCTTTATGGAGGGGCATCCGTCAAATATACTTCCTTGAATATCAAGGCCGGATACATCCTTCTTGACTACGCCCACAGCGAAATCTCCGCCCAACAATTTGCCGATAGCACCGGTCAGTTGGCCGGGTTGCCCGACTTCAAAGATGGGGAGCAGGCATTCACTGCCACTAAACTACGCTACAATTTTAAGACCAAAAAAGGCATCATATACGAAGCAAGAACGCAACAAGAGGATCTTTATGTTTTAGGCGAACGGGCGAAATTTATCAGTGGCATATCTGCTGATACCACTAAAAAAGCCCGAAACACCATCTACAACCAAGACGCGCTCCTCACCACTTGCGACGCTCCTCACCCCCACTTTGGCATCCGAACCAACAAACTGAAGGTAATCCAAGACAAACTCGTGGTCACGGGGCTTTCAAACCTTGAAATCGGTGGCATCCCCACCCCGCTCGTCATCCCATTTGGTTTTTTCCCAATCACCAAAACCCGAAAGGCTGGCCTTATCATCCCCAAGGATTTTGACTTTCGATCCGTAGAAGGTTTTGGCATTGAAGGCATTGGCTGGTATCAGCCCATTTCAGAACACATGGACGCTACGCTGCTTTTTCGAGCATTCACAGGCGGCACTTGGGGGGTAACCGCCAATTCGCGCTACAACTATCGTTACCGGAACAGCGGTAATTTCAACCTCATCTACAACAATCGCGTCACAGAAGACTCAAAAGCAGAGAAAGTGTCGGCCAAGTCCTTTCGCCTCAAATGGACGCACACACAAGACCCCAAAGCCCACCCCTCCAGGCGATTCAGTGGCTCGGTGGACATACAGACCAACCGCGACCAGCAACGTAACCAAAATGACTATCAAAGTGTTTTTGAAAACCAATTGAGTTCCAATCTCTCGTATTCCAAAACATTCCCCGGAAAACCTTATCAATACAGCATCGGATTAAGCCACTCGCAAAACACCACAGACCGCACGATGCGTATCACGCTGCCAACGGCACAATTCACCATGCAGCGTGTTTTCCCCTTCAAACGGAAAATCCAAATCGGCCCAGAACGCTGGTACGAAAAACTATCGGTCAATTATTCCGCCAGGCTCGACAACTCCATTCAAACCGTTGACACGCTTTTGTTCGAAAAAGAAACCCTCGAAAATGCGCGAATGGGTATCCAGCACCAGGCCAGCACCGACTACGTTTTCAAACTTTTCAAGTACATCAACATTACGCCCAACCTCCGTTACGAAGAGAACTGGTACCCCTACATCATTGACAAACACTTGATAGACACCACCATATTGGCTTATGACACCATTCGTCAAAACGGCGAGATCGTGGAGATAAAAGTCAATGAATCAAAATCCAAGTACGGCGTGCTGGAAACCACCCGCAACTGGGGTCTTTATTCCTTTCGCAAATACGACGCGGGCATTTCGGCCAGCACCTCGCTGTTCCTTACCCACAAAGCCAAGCGCAAAAAGGCCTGGTTCCAAGGCATTCGCCACAAAATGAGCCCCAGCGTGAGCACCGGTTTTGGCCCTGATTTCAGCAAACAGCAAGACCGTTATTTCAAATCCTATTACACCGACAACCGCCCCGGGAAAGGTGATACGCTCTTGTACGGTATTTATGACGACGGAATCTACAACAAACCAAGCCTTGGCAAACGGGAGCTTAGCATTGGGTATAGCGTCAGCAACGTACTGGAGTTCAAATACTATTCCGCCAAAAGAGATTCCGTTTTCAAAAAGCGCATCTTCGACGGACTTAATTTCTCTGGCTCCTACACGCCCACCCGCGACTCCTTGAAATGGAGCACCGTGAGCACAAGCGGCCTTTTTCGCCTTTTCAAAGGCATCTCCAACCTTACTTGGAACCTTACCTTCGACCCCTACATCGCCGATGCCAAAGGCAACAGGATCAACAAGTTCACGATAGATCAAAAAAAGAAACTGGTGCGAACCACACAGTTCGGCATTGCACTCAATACGGGTTTCCAAGTGAAACAACTGCGCGATATGTTTTCTAAAAGCAAGGACCCCAGCAAGTCCGGCTCAAACGGCCCAAAAGCCCCAAAAGACGACCTCTTGCGCATGTTTGATAATTTCCGGGTAGACCACCGCATCTCCTTCACGCGCCAACTTATCCCCACCGGATATGGCACGGCACGCGACACGTTTACCATCGGCACCAACAGCCTCAATTTCTCCGGCAGCGTACCGCTCTCTTCCAAGTGGAGCCTCGATGTGGACAATATCAGCTACAACTTCATCGCCAAAAGCCTGGTCTATCCCTCTTTTGGCTTCACCCGCGACCTCCACTGCTGGTCGCTTAGTTTCCGTTGGCAGCCCGACCGAGGCACCTACGAGTTCTTCCTTGGCGTGAAGCCAGGTACGCTCGACTTTGTGAAAGTGCCGTATAGAAGGAATATTTTTGATGCGCGGCTGTGAACACAGCGTGCAAGTGCAGATTCTTATTCAGGGAATCTCTCCGTTCAATAACATCATTGCAAATTCCTCCGTTTTTAAAAGACTAATCTTTGGGAATTGCAGGTTTTTCAGCACATTGAAATCCTTATCATTGGTCACAATATAATGTGCGTTGGAAGCGAGGGCACAGTCTGCAAACTTGTCATCATCTGGGTCATTGACAATCAAATGAAAATTGAACCAAACCTTTTGTTCAAAAACATTAGGAAGGATTCTAAAAATGTCAAGTGCCCAGTCGGCAACCTCTTTGTCAAACCGTTCTAAGATTTTCTCCTCGTACTCTTTGAAAATTTCATTATTAACCACCGAATCATATCGGTCATCCAGTAGCGCGTCCAGAATAATCCGGTGGCGCGACCATTCCGGGATTGCGTCAATAAGGACATTTGTATCAAGTACAACTTTGAGACGCATAGGTCAGGATGCTTCAGCAAGCCATTGATCAAGAGTCTCTTGAGTATAACCCCGCTCATTACTGATGACGTTGACCTTATGCCGTGTCTTTTCAAGCAGGTAGCGAGCAATTAGCCGACGAATAGCCAATAAATCTTCATCCGGCAGGTTCATGGAATAGACCCGTAGGATTTCCATTTGCAAATTGGAAAAAGGTGGAGAAGCAGTAGTAGGTGCAAGCATATCTCTTATTTTTGACAAAGGTAAGGATTTATAGAAATCTAAAGTCAATGTCCATCAGTCCAAAGTCCCACCTTCGCCATCACCGCCCCAATCTGCGCAGGCGACTCCACCACTTCGGGAAAGCGGGCTCGAATATTTCTTTTAACAAATTTGTCTACTTTTGTCACAGCAATTCTCGGTTTGCACGGGCAGGTGCCTCGCGAGGGTCTCACGCAGGGCAGCATAACAATGCAAACCGAGAATTGCTGCTTTTGTCAGGCAGCATCTGTCTATCCATACCCTTAACTTTTCACCTAAAAATTTCCAACAATGACTCGAATTACTCCCCTGTTGCTTGGTGCGCTCCTATTTAGCGCCGTTTCCCTTTCTGCACAAGTCAAAAAAGGCTTCAAGTTATTAGATAAAAAGGAATACGACAAAGCCTTTACATGTTTCCAAAAAGATGCAAACTCCCCTGATAAAAGTGTCGCTGCGGGATATGGCCTCTTGAAGGCCGCTGCTGGAGTAAGTGAAAGAAAAAGTTGGATAGCAGCCTTGGGTGGCTATGATAAAACGCTCAAAGACTATAATGATGCTGACAAGAAGACTCAAAAAAAATTGATGAGCGAATATAAAATCACCAAAAATGCCATTGAACAGGCCTATAACAACCTTTTCAGCAAAACGCTGGTCTTCATAGAAAAGAGCAAAGGCCCGGTAGCAATCCGCGATTCTTTTGTGGAGGCAGCGACTGTCATACCAAAACAATACAAAGGCCGGTTCAACAAGTTGGTGATCCTCCAAAAAACGGCACCCGTCAGCAAGCGAGAAAAGATAGACCCCAGCAAAATGAGCAAAAAGAAGCCCGTTTATGTAGATCGGAAAGCCCCTGAAGGATCGCGACTTGAGTTTGTCAAAGGGTTCAATACAGACGGGTCCGAGTACATCCCGGTGTTGTCGTCGGATGGGAAAACCATGTATTTTGTTGGTTCTGGGCGTGCTGATAATTACGCTGGTGAGGATGTTTTCTACACAGAACGGCAAGCAGATGGCTCTTGGGCAGAACCCAAAATGGAAACGTTTCTGAGCGGCCCCTCCAACGAAGCCGTTGTTTCCATATCGGCAGATGGCAACAGCCTTGTGCTTTTCATTTCCGGGGAAATACACCTTTCGACTCGTACCAGCACCGGCTGGTCTGAACCCATGCCTATCGTTTTGCAGAAGAAGTTCTCCTGGGTTTGTATGAGCAGTATCACACGTAATGGCGAGGCACTGATTTTCGAAGCCACAGAAACCAGTCTTAGTGACATTGATATTTATATCGCATTCCGCAAAAAGAACGGCGATTGGGATATGCCCTTTGAACTTGGCAGTCCCGTAAACACCGCTGGCGACGAACGAACCCCATACAAGCACACAGATTTCAAAACCTAGAACTACAGATCCAACGGGCAAGGAGGGCAAGGCAAAATAGACCAAATCAAAACAACCCCTAAGGATGACACCAGGAAAACAACGACTGACCCC
>JANMME010000344.1:0-13110 GCA_031373015.1 Saprospiraceae bacterium | reverse complement strand
CTTTGCGCGATTTAGATTCCGTTTTTTTACTGCCAGATAAAGACTTCACACCCGCCGCTCGAATTTGGGATTTTGTCAGTCGCATCTTCGTCGCGTACTTTGTCTATCAAACCATTCAAGCCTTCCGAAAACTAGGGAAATCAAGTGGATAACCCGAGCCCTGCTATCCCGAACGCAGTGAAATATCTGACCGAGTGAAAAGTGAGCTTCTGTACATTTGCCTGAGCAGATTCCTCACTGCGTTCGGAATGACACCCTGTTAAGTGCAAAAACGAACTTATGTCAAAGAAGAAAAAGCCTACACCCTCTTCACCCGCCGTAGCTTCAGCGAAGGCGGGTCATTCCAAAACTGCTTCCAAAACCGCTGCCCCCTCCAACGAACCCTTTCTCCAAAAAAACTGGTTCCTGCTCGCCCTCGGCGGATTGCTTGTAGCTGTTTTAGCCGCCTTCAGCGGCGCCTTCGGCCACGAGTTTGTCTCCTGGGACGACCACGTCTACGTCTACGAAAATCCGCTAATCCTGAATGCCACGGCGGCGAGTTTCAAAGCCTTCGGGACTCAGGTGGTGTCGCAGAACTACCACCCGCTCACCATGTGGTCGCTGTGGCTAAATTCGGCCATGTTTGGGGCAGGCGCAAAGTCGTTCATCGTGACCAATGTGCTGATCCACTGGCTCAATGCCGGGCTGCTTTGCTGGCTGGTGTGGCTGCTCACGGGCCGTCAATACCGCTCGGTGGCGTTGTTGACCGCGCTGCTATTTGCCATCCATCCGCTGCGGGCGGAATCGGTGGTATGGGTGTCGGAACGCAAGGACGTGCTTTATGTCTTTTTCTTTCTGGCGGGTTGCATTTCCTATTGGCGTTACTTAGAAACACAGCGCAGTACCAAACTATGGATTGCGCTGGGACTCATGCTTTTGTCCTGCCTTTCCAAGGGCGTAGCAGTGGTATTTCCGTTGGTTTGCCTGCTGCTCGACTATTGGCACGGACGGCGTTTTGAAGCCAAAATGTTCCTTGAAAAAATCCCCATGTTTGCCCTCTCGCTGCTCTTTGGCCTCATTGCGCTGGATGTGCAGCATGGCGGTGATTTTCATGGGATGTTGACTTTGTCGGGCGAAAAAACCAAGGCGCTTTCCACGATATTCAGTTTTGATCAAAAAATCCTATTTGCCGGCTATGGTTACATGATGTACTTCGTGAAGACATTTCTGCCACTCAATTTGTGCACGTTTTATCCTTATCCTACGGAAGTTCAACTACGTGGCAGCGTCTATATCGGCGGGGCGATTTTCATGATTGCAACACTGGCTTTGGCGGTTTGCCCTCCTACGCCAAGGCTTCGGCGGGTAAAGATTGTGTCATTCGGTTTAGGCTGGGTTTTCGCAACCGTTATCCTTGTATTACAATTCGTCTCGGTGGGCGTGGTGATCATGGCCGACCGCTATTTTTATCTTCCTTCGGCGGGCGTTTTCTTTATGCTGACCTACGCGGCGGAAGTTTATCTTCTGAAAAACAAACCGGCACTGCGCAATGTCTGGTGGGCAATTATCGGCTTGTTCGCTGTTTGGTGTCTCTGGTTGAGTCGCGCGCAGGCCCAAACCTGGAAAAACTCCGAAACCCTCTGGCAGCAGGTGTTGAAATACTATCCTGCTGAAGATCAGGCTCTTGAGTCGCTAGCCAACTGGTACGGCAAGGTAAACCGCGTGCCGGAAGCCGAACAAATGCTCGAACGCGCGGTGCAGGACGGTTGCACCCGACCCAATGTATTTAGTGCGCTGGCAAACTGCGTCGCCATCAAAGCCAATGCCTCGAAGGATACTTCGGAGCAACGGACCCTTCGCAACCGGGCTTTTTCGCTATATGCCCAGTCCATCGCTTTGAACCCGAACAACGCCGACACGTATTTCAACCGGGCCTTCACCGCACTTGCGATTTATCCAGAACGCGCCTTGGCCGACCTTGATACGGCGACTACGTTGGCCCCGCACAAAGCATTGCAGTTTCAGCAAATGCGTGGCACGGTGCTTAACAGCCTAAAACGATACGCAGAGGCCGAGCGCAGCTTGACCGGCGTAATAGAAACAATGGAGAAATCGCCGCAGACGCTCAAAATTGTAGAGGAAAAGCAACACTATTCGGATGCTTACCTGGAACGGGCCGTCTCCAAGTTTAACAATGGAAACCGTCCGGGAGGAATTGCTGACGCGGAGAAATCGGTGAGTATTGCGCCACAGAATCAACGGGCGGTGAACTTGCTGGCGCGAATGCGGGAGGTGATGGGGCAGTAGAGGGTAAAAAAAACCGCAAAATTTAAAACCGGAGAACAGGAAAATTTAAAACCAATAGACGCACTTGATTCTTGGTTTTAAATTTTCCTGTTCTCCGGTTTTAAATTTTGCGGTTTAAAAACATTGATGATTATCCCCCAAACAACTCGGCCACCACCTCCTTCTTCCGCGCCCTGGCCACCGGAACACGCGCATTCCCAATCAAAACCAGCGCCTCCCCATCCATTTTCTGCACCCGGTTTTTAGCAACGATAAAAGATTTATGCACCCGAAGGAAATGCTCGGCAGGTAAAGTGGCCTCAAGGTTGTTCAGACTTTCGAGCGTCACAACTTTCTCATTTTCAACAAATATCTTGACATATTCTTTCCAGCCTTCGATGTAACGAATGTCGGCAATGGGGATTTTGACCCACTGCCGGTCGGCCTTTACTGTGAGGTGACCATCGGGCTGTGATGAAGCAATGGCTTCGCGCTGACGGAGCAAGACGAAGGCTTTTTCTACCGCGTGCGTAAAACGCTCAAAGGAATAAGGCTTGAGCAGATAATCCACTGCATCGAGGTCGAAAGCTTCCACGGCGTGTTGCGGATAGGCGGTGGTGAAAATGGTAACGGGTTTGCGGGAAACGGATTTCAGGAGATTCAGGCCACTTAGAATCGGCATCTGAATATCTAGGAATAGCAAGTCTATCGGCTCGCTTTGCAGCATTTCGATGGCACGCACGGGGCTTTTGCAGGTAGCCGAGACTTCGAGGCCGGGGGTATCGGACACAAATTTTTCGAGCAATGCAAGGGCTAAGTGTTCGTCGTCAACGAGTAAGCAGCGGAAATTGTTCGTCATAAAGGTCATTAGGTCATTTGGTCATTTGGTCATTGGAGAGGGTCAGCTTTGCCGAATAAGTATGTGATTTTGCTTTGGTTTCAAATAGATGGCGTCCCCGGTGGTGGAGTTCGAGCCGTTGGCGGATGTTTTCCAGCCCTACCCCGCCTTGCTCATCCTTCTGTTGGTTATCGGGGTCGAAAGAATTTTCCACTAAAAAAAGCAGATGCTTTGAATCTATGCGCAGCAAAATACGCAGAAAACCATCAGGATTTGTCTCCAAATCGCTATGCTTCAAGGCATTTTCCACAAAAGGCAACAACAACAACGGTTCTATCTGACGGTTCCCGGTATCCCCTTCCAGCTTCATGGTAATGGGCAATGGCCTTTCCGATTTCAACTGAAACAGCTCGATGTAAGCGTTGATTTGCGCGATTTCTTTCGAGAGCGGCACATGATCCGCCTGGCCGTCGTAAGTAACGTAACGAAGCAGATCGCTGAGCCGTAAGATCATTTGGGCCGTGTTGGGATGTTGAAGTGTGGCAGCGGCGTAGATGTTATTCAGCGTATTGAACAGAAAATGCGGGTTGATTTGGGCTTTCAGATAACTCAACTGCGCTTCAGCGTGGAGGGTTTCGAGTTCGCGGCGGTTTTCCAACAATTGATACAAACCGCTGAAAATCATCAACACAAAATAGATCAATACCGTCACCAAAAACATTTTGGTCCAGTTGTCAGTGGTTGTCTCATTGGGGCTGAGTATGGTACTCCCAAATATTTTAAACTCTGTCCAAACCCGCAGCACAGCCATACCCAACCAAAGCACCACCGCCCAAACTGCCCACTGCCCGTATTTATGCGCCTCGAAAAACCGGTTGGTCAGCACCCGTGCATTGATGTAAAAAAGCGCCATCGGGAAAAGGATGAACAGGGCTGTCCGCGCAGCTGCCTCACCCGGCGGACGAAAGCCGGATAGCAGGTAGTAGGTGACCAGCGTCACCAAGGCCCAACCCGAAAAATGGGTAATCAGGCGGCCCCGTCCAGAGAGGAGTTTTTGTAGCATACTAATTCACTCATACCGCAACGACTCGATCGGGTCCAACCGCGCCGCTTTCATGGCAGGGTAAAAACCCGAGATGACGCCTACGATCATACAAAGTGCAAACCCCAAAAACATCCAGGCCCATGGAATCAGGAACGAGCCGCCCATAAACAGGGGCATGATATTGCCGATCAAAATGCCCAGGAAAATACCCACCAAACCGCCAATTTGGCAAATCGTGAGGGCTTCGACCAGAAATTGGAGCATAATATTGCGCCGGGTAGCGCCCAGAGCTTTAGAGATGCCGATTTCGCGGGTGCGTTCCGTCACGCTCACGAGCATGATGTTCATTAGGCCGATGGCTGCACCCAGCAACGTCATCAGGCCGATGGCCACTGCGGCAAGGCGAAGCGTCACGGTGTTTTCTTTCAAAATAGCGACGATGCTGTCGCTCGCAAAGATTTTAAAATCATCCTCTTCGCCGGGGCGCAGCCCGCGAATCTGGCGAAATAGGCCGGTGGCTTCAGATTGGGCCGCGTCCATCAAAGTTGGATCTTGCACCGCCACCATCAGGAAATAATCCTTATCGTCGCCAGCGCCAAAAAGCGCTTTTACGTTTACGAGCGGTGCGTAGACCTTGCGGTCGCCCGATTCGTTCATCGAAGAACCTTTTGTCGCCATGATTCCGACTACCCGGTAGCGATTGGCGTTGATGGTGATGATTTGGTCGAGGGCTTTTTCGTTTTTGCCATCGAACAGCATTTTCACGATGTCTGACCCGATGACTGCTACGGGGGCGCCGCTTTCGACTTCGAGTTTCGAAAAATTGCGCCCAAGGGCGATCTCTACCCCTTTCACATCCATAAAATTTTCGTCGGCACCATTGAAGGTCACGTTCGGGTTGGATTTTTCTTCGCCAAATTTTACCGTTGCACTACCCGTACCATAGCAGCCGACTGCGACTTTTGCAGGGAAATCGAAGCGTTCTTTGAACTCCATCGCTTGTTTATAGGTCACGGCTTCCGCTTCTTTTTGCTGTTTGCCCCGGCGGTTGCTTTTCACATCGTTCCATTTTCGTTCGATGCTGAATGAGTTAGCCCCCAGGTTGGAGAGGTTGTCGCTAAGCGAAAAGGCAATCGCGTCAATGGAGGTCAGGATCCCCACCAAGGCCATAATGCCGAATGCAATGATGAGCAGGGTGAGCACCGAGCGCAACATGTTGGCCCGGATGTTCTTGAAGGCCATGCTGAGTATTTCTGAAAAGGGCATCGCGATGGGTGTTAATTTGAGTAGCTGTTTATTTGGGGATTTTTTACCCGCCCCCGCCTACCAAGCCTTGGCTGGCAGGGAAGCCGACCCTCCTTGGGCAAACCTACGGTAGGTAAAAGCGTAGGAGGGGAGTAGGCACTGAGTGGTTGATTAGGAAAATCAAAAGTAGGATAGTGTGTGTCGCTATTTTCTGCTAATAGAGACAAGGTTTTTAAAATTCGATAAAAAGCAGACTTTAGAGGGTCTAAAGGGTTGAGGGTTGAGAAGGGTTGAGGGTTAAGAAGGGGGCAAAGGCCATTCCTTCAAGGCTTTCCTTTGTTTAATATCCTATTTTACCCTTAGTTTTAGGAGGCTATTGACTTTGCGTTTCAAATAAAACCACCTAGCGGTGACATTTTGGTATGATACAACCCGCCATTTTCGCCCAATTCCAAAAACTAGCCGTTGCGCAAAGCACCCGGCATGGCGGAGTCAGCCCTGCCCCGTATCATTCGCTGAACCTCGGCAAAAGTACTGCCGACAATCCTGCTAATGTGGCCGAAAACCGCCGCCGTTTTTGTGCTGCACTTGGCTTCCAACCCGAGCAAATGGCCTGGTCAAAGCAAGTGCATGGCGATCAGATTCGACACGTAACTGAGCTTGGCGGCGCCGAAGGTTTCGATGCACTGGTGACGAATGTGCCAGGCATTTTACTGGCCGTGGCGGTGGCAGATTGCGTACCTATTTTGGTTTATGATGCAAGGCATCGTGCAGTGGCGGCCATCCATGCAGGCTGGCGTGGAACTGTGGCAGGCATTGTGGCCAAAACCTTGATTTTCATGGAAAAAGCATTTGGCACCAAAGGCAAAGATTGCTTTGCCTACATCGGGGCTTGCATAGACGAATGCTCGTTTGAAGTGGGCAATGAGGTGGCAAAAGAGTTTGCCGAAACGTTCAAACGATTCGATGACGAGCGTGGTAAGTTTTTCGTGGATTTGAAAAAAGCCAATGCGGCGCAACTGCATGCGTTTGGGATTCCGGAAGCGCAAATTGAAATTTCGCCGTATTGTACAATGATCAACCATGCCGACTTTTTTTCGCATCGAAAAGATGGTGGCGTGACAGGGAGGGGAATGGGCGTGATTGGGATGTTTTAAAATGGAGCACGGATGCCACGGATGAGACACGGATTTTCACGGATCAAATAAAATCCGTGTCTTATCTGTGTCATCCGTGTTCCATTCGTCCCAGTATCAATTCACCGCCCATATCCAAAATCAATGGGCGTTTTTCCCGCCATCAACACCTTGTTTTCTACAGAAATCCAGCTGCCCGCAGGAATCACCACCAGCACTCGTGCAGCGTCGCCAGATATTGAAAAACGAACATTTCCCCGGACGCCACGTTGCAAAAATCTTCTGCTGACCGTATCGTACAGGTCTACCCGTTTTAGTCCGACATTGAACGACAGCGTTTTTTCTTCCAGATAAGGATTGTAAAAAAGGAAAGTCGGGAACGCCCCGCGTTTTTTGTAAAAATCGGTTGCGCCACAATCTATTTGCAGTATCTCCGGCACATTGGTGGCTTGGACCGTGCCGCCAAAGAAGCCGACGTGCCCGCTACCATATACCGAGAACATCGTTTGTTGCGGCATTCCTTCGTGCCAAAGCGGCCCGTCGCCCTGTGCAAACGGCGTGATGCCCTTGAACTGGGGATAAATGGATTCTTTGATGACGCCTTCGTAGGCGATCACATTTTTGGTCACGGCCTTGTGCTGCGGAATGGCTTGCAAGGAATCCGGCATGTCGTACGGGTAGCAAAAACGGGCCGCGTTGGATGCATTGAGCGCCCATTTGCCCACGGCGCGGGCATAACTTTGGTCGTAACGCACCAAGGCCGAAAGCGGCATCATCAGGTCGAAGGTGTTCATCAAAAAGCCGTATCCGCCGTTGTGAACCGTGCTGCCTGCCAAGCCACTCACGTCGTAACCGCCCCAATTGTCGGCCAAAACGCCCCAACCTTGGCGGCCTACTGCCGAACCATCGAAGGTCCAATCAAGAAAGCGCTGGATGTCGTAATTTGTGCCAGCCTCTACATTCATACGCGCTGCGACGTATGCTGCAATGGGCATCATGGCCTCGTAAAAGCGGTTTTCTTTTTGGTTGTAGAGCACGTTTATCGCGTTTTTGGCCGCGCGGAGGTATTTTACATCGCCAAATTTTACCCATGCCGAGTACAGCACGAAGGCGTACCCGCCCGCCACATCTTCCTGGGTTGGGATGTGGCTTTTGCCGCCTTGCATATTTTTGAAATCAAAAAAAGAATAACTGTAGCTGCTGCCCATGATTGAATCCGAACGGTAAAACTGATCGGCAATCGTGCGTTGAATTTCCTCAAAGCCTTTTTCCTTAGGATACAAATCGGCGACGCTGTAAAACAGCACGTTATTGTGCACTTCGTACCAAAAATCATTGCCGTAGCCGCCGCCGATGTGTGCTCCTTTGTTGGTGAAATTCATGATGACATTCCAGCCATTGTCGCGGTTGAAGTAGTTGCGCAGCATGCTCACATAATCCACACCTTCGCCGCCACTTTCGTCAAGGCTATCACGGTTAGAATGGCTTCGGCGTGTAAAATGGCCGTCTTGTTTGCTTTTGTCAATGCCCACCAAAGTCGCTCCGAGTACCGCACCCAAAGCGCCGAGTGCTTCGTGGTTTTCGCCGTTATTTATTGCCCCGCCCATGCGCACATCGCCCAAGGCGGTGTAAATTCCGAAGGTCGGTTCGGGGAAATTCCGGCCAGTTTTGTCCCACCAAATCAGCGGCAGGAAATCGCCTTTTTGAGAAAAGTCAAACACGTATTGGTCGAATTCCTGGGCTGTTTTTTTCCAGTCTTTGAACGCGTAGGGTTTGGGGTGATTGGGCATTTTTTCCACGCGGGGAATGGCGCGTTGAGATGCTGGGGCCGCCGTGGGGGTGAAGTTGGGCTGGGGCGCGCAAGCGGTAAGGAGGAGAAAAAGAAGGAGGGAGAATTTGTTCATGTGTTGTATTTTTGTCCCTGTAAATTTAAAATTAGTTTTTAAATAAACAAGGATAAATTATGATTGAGCGAAAAATAGCCGCAGAAGTCGCGAAAAATATGCGATATTTCCCAGCCATCGGAATTATCGGCCCACGTCAGGTGGGTAAAACTACCCTAGCAAAAGCACTCCAAAAGCGCCTAGAAAAGCCCAGCATTTATTTGGACTTGGAGCTGGATGAAGACCTCGTTCGCCTTCAAAATGCTCAGTCATATCTCCAATCTCATCAAGACAAATGCGTCATTATTGATGAAATCCAACTCATGCCACGCTTGTTTCCCCTACTTCGCGCTTTGATTGACCAAGCTCGAGTGCCTGCCCGGTTCTTAATTTTGGGTTCAGCTTCTCCGGTAATCATCCGGCAGAGTTCAGAAACCCTTGCAGGGCGCATTGCTTACAACGAACTGGCCCCACTCTCCCTGTCAGAAATTCAACCGACCGGCATAACGATGGCGGAACACTGGTTCAGAGGTGGCTTCCCCAATGCCCTACTTGCGCCGTCAGATGAGGTGGCAAATACCTGGCTCCGCAACTTTGCCAGCACCTTCATGGAAAAAGACCTAAAAGCCATGGGATACGAAATCAGCGTACAAACGATGTCTAAATTGTACCGCATGGTGGCTCATGTACACGGACAAATACAAAATGCCAGTTCTCTTTCACAAGCATTGGGCATTTCCAGTCCTACCGCGACAAAATACTTGGATTTACTGGAGGGCGGTTTTTTAATCCACCGACTAGAACCCTATTATGTCAATTTGGGCAAAAGGCTTGTCAAATCACCCAAAATATACTTCCGGGATACGGGGCTTCTACATCAGTTATCAACCATTCCCAGTTTTGAGGCACTGCAAGGGAATCAGCTCATTGGTGCATCTTGGGAAGGATATGTCATAGAGCAAATCCGACGGGCATTGGATGAATCTTGGCAGTTTTATTATTATCGGACGGTGGCAGGTGCTGAAACGGATTTGGTACTTATTAGCCCGAATGGCGTTATGACTTGTGTGGAAATCAAATATTCAACGGCACCCGTCATCGCAAAAGGATTTTATCAAAGCATGGACGATCTGAAACCCGCCCATCAGTATGTCATTGTCCCATCCGGTTCTTCTTATTTTTTCAATGAAAGATTGAAGGTGTGCAGCTTAAGGGATTTTTTGGAGCAGGAATTGGAAACGATCAAGTGAACTCGGCAACCCAAATCCTAATAAATATTCCTAGCTGAATCCGTTGCAAGTACCGCTACTTTTAAACTTTCAAGCCCCGCTTCCAACGAAGCCGTCAGTTCGTGCTCTGGGTTTTCTATTTTTTTCAACACATCCAACAGCGATGCCCTAACGCAGTCTGCATATACATCCTGCTTGGATTGCTGCATCTGAAATTTACCCGTTACCATTTCATTGACCTCGTAAAGGATGCCGCCAGAATGAACCGTATTTCGGTCTGCACTTCTATGAGTTTCTGAAATACCCCAGCCTTTTGGCCTAGACTCGTCGGAAGCATTTTCTATCGGTGTAGCGTCGCCCAATTCAAAGAATGGGCAATCAAGCAATGCTTTTTTGGTCTCTGGGTTGACGAGTGCTTTCAGCGTTCCACCCAGCGGAATCCAGCCTTGCAGTTCGATATCGGCGAGGTCGTAGGCCAGTTTGATTTTAGTAATCTCAAAAAATCCGGGACGGGCGAAGGAGTGGTAATGGGTAGCCATCAAGCCGCCTTCGTAGAGCACATTCGTCATGACCTGGTCTTCCTGTTGTGGGTTTCGGTTGTGTTTCAAACCGTTCACTTTCAATATTTTAGCAGGGGCAAAAAAATGGACGAGGTCAATGAAATGCACCGCATGTTCTATCAAAATGCCGCCGGAGCGCTCGGGATTCCAAAACCAATGCTCGGGCGGGAGTTGCTCGTCTTGGGCGTAGTTTTCGACATCCACCCGACGCAGTTTTCCAAAAATTCCTTGCTGCGTAAAATCCTGAATTGATTGCAAAAGCGGGTTGAAGCGCATGATGAAATCAATGGCCGCCCCCGTCCCCAAGCGGTCGCGGGTCTGTATGATTTTTTCGGCATCGGCGAGCGAAATGGCCAGTGGTTTTTCGATGAGCACGTGCTTGCCAGCTTCCATACAGGCCGTGGCAATCTCCTCATGCGTGGCGGGTTCTGTGACGATGGCGACTGCGTCTATGTCTTTTTCGCGTAGGAGTTCAAGCCAGTCGGCGAAGGGTTTTACACCAGGCTGCACTTGCAGGGCACCTGCGTTTTTGTCGGCTATGGCTACCACGCGAACGTTGTCGAGTGGCTTCCAAGCGTTGTGCAGGAATTTCCCGAAGCCGCCGTAACCTATGATACCTATGTTGAAAACGCGCATTTTATTCTGTTTGCTAAACCTCGTAGGTTTTCAAAAACCTACGAGGTTTCAATAACTGATCCCTTCCCCAAATCCCTAACTATCCCTTTCATGGCAAAAAAGCCCAGAAAATGCACAGATGCAATCACCAGCAGCGCGTACCGCAACGCTGCATATTCACTCACATAACGAGCCAGCACGATGAACAGCCCACAGCCGAGCAAGCGACCGAGATACAATCCCAATTCGTGGTTGAAAATATAGGCGAATTCATTGCGGCCCTCTTTTTCTGCCACCACGTCAATCACTTTTAACTGAATCGGGAAATACGCTATGTCGAGTAAAGGCCTTGCAAACAACAGGCACAACATGAACAGGATCACGCCCAATGCCGAATACATGCCTGCATTGAACAAAGCCCCCAGCACAAAAAGCGAACAGCCGATCCCATAGATCAGAAGCCGGTGTTTCGGCCCGGTTACGCGCCCCAAAACATAGAGCAAGATCGCTGAAAAAAAAGCGGCAATCCCCTGGATCAAGCCAAGCGCTCCTTCCTTTCCTACCAAGGTCATAATCAGCATGGTAGGCGCCGTCACGATATAGCCCTGCGCCACACCTTTGAGGGAAGCCAAACCGAGCATTTTATTCCAAAGTCGGTCGAATTTTAAAAACAGGAACGGTGCTTTTTTCGGGTTTTGGAACTGACCCCGATGCACCAAAACAGACGCAAAAACGGAAAGCACGAGCACAAAAACCGTGAGTCCGTGGTAGGCTACGTTGATATGTCCGCCGAACCAGCCGTTCTTGTCAGAAGCCGCAATAAAAGCCCCCGCAGCCAGCGGTACCACGATGCCCGTCATGGTGTAGAAAAATGTCTCGATGCCGTAGTAATAGTTGCGATTGGCATCGTGGGTGGTGTTGAGGGCCAACAAATCGCGGTTTGCCCAGAAAAAGCCATACGACAGGCCCATGATAAGGCCGGCAAAAAACACTCCAAAGGTGTCGAGATTGTCCAGCGACATCATGGCAAACATGGATACCCCACTGAGCAACATGCCCAGCGAATACATCCGCGCAATCGGAAAGCGATTGAGCAAAAAGCCATTGAACATGAACGTCAGGGGGATGCCCGTGTACACGGCCAGTTGGAAGATGACCACCAGACTGATGTCCTCCGAATTGCGCATGATATACGCCCCGACGAATAGTTCGACAATGGGCATGACCAAGGCGTAGAGGAGGTTGGTGAGCAGGAGGGTGCGCATCCCGAGGGGGTGGGACATGAAAAATTGGAATTCTTTTGTCAGTTTATTTAGCATAATCGGAAAACGGTCAGTTTAGTAGAGCGTTTGATCATTAATCCAAGAAAAGATTTGTTAGTAATTGGGGAAACTCTTAATTTTATAAAAGCAAGCGTCAGATTGATGTAATAACGATCGGTATAGTCTAATTTTCCAACCCACGACTTCAGTCGTGGGACGGATTGGCCCTAGTTTCTCCTAACCGATTTATCGGTTTTATATCGCCTGGTCTAGTAAAAACCGATAAATCGGTTAACAAATTTAGCGGCACCGACCCCCACGACTGAAGTCGTGGGTTGAAAGCAATATACAAACACCATTTATTCACATTGAAAACTCATTTACAATCATGTCACATTCAAAAATCAAAATTTGGATTCACGCCATCATCGGGGTTAAATATCGCGAAGCGGTTATTTCTCCTGAAATTGAAGAAACTGTTCATGGATTTATTCGCGATGAATTCTCCAAGTGTAAATGTCATTTGGACAGCCTTAACGGCACTGCTGACCATATTCACGCCCAATTTCTCCTTAACCCTGATCTGACGATTCGACAAGTCATGAAGCAGGTCAAGGGCGCGTCTTCCCACAGTATAAATCTTTCAAAATTGATGAAGCACAAATTTGCTTGGCAAGTCGGATTTGGGGCATTTTCTACCAGTGAATCGAAGGTACCCACGCTGCGTGGATATATTAGAAAACAAAAGGAACACCATAAAAAAATGACCTTTGAAGAAGAATATCAGAAGTTTATAAAACTACATGGTTTGGAGAATTTTGATGATTCTGATGGAGAAGAATGAGTGTATTGGTGTGAAAACCGATAAATCGGTTATCCAAATTATCCTGTCAAAGCCCCACGACTGAAGTCGTGGGCTGGGCTATACCCAATTTCAACCCACGACTTCAGTCGTGGGAAAAAGGCTATGCATTTACATAACCGATTTATCGGTTTTTAAGGCTTAGATGGGGTATGAAAACCGATAAATCG
>JANMME010000331.1:0-3988 GCA_031373015.1 Saprospiraceae bacterium | reverse complement strand
GTGACCGACACCGCAGATACCACCGAAATCATCACTTGCAAACCACTTGTCCGCTGTACTTCAAATTGATCGTTTCATATTTCCGCCAGCCTTCATACGGCATTCCCTGCTGGTAAAAAATCTTCAATCGGTTCAATTTATCTTCCAATTTCCGGGCCGAGCCCAGCACGATTTTCTGATCTCCAATGAGCGGGACGAGGATGAAATCGCCCGCGTTGTTGACGTGAATCTGCTGGATGAACGACTTCAAAAACTCGTCGGCCAGCAGGGTCTGCGTGATATGGAACAGGTCTTTCAAACTACTTTTTCGCTTTTCGCGGAATTCGGGAGTGTAGGGCGACAAATTGCCCGTAGCCACGATCACGTGTGCTGCGAAGTTTTTAGAAGGGGGCATCTTTTTGCCCGCCGCATCCAGGTAATAGTTGTTCCCATTGTTGTCGAGCACGCGCACCAGGGGTTCGCGCTGTTCGATGTTGATGTGGAGTTGGTTGTTTTGGTCAATGTACACATCGGCATTTTTCACAAATGGGTCAGCTTCCAACACGCGTTCCATTCTTTCTACATCAAGATTGATCAGTTCCGAGTTTTCAAGGTCGCTCCCAAAGGCCGCGAGCAATGCCTGCCGCACGTCTCGATCACTGATCAGTTTGTCACCGCTGGGCAGTTCCTTCACATTCACTTGCAGCCCCTCCGCGAAAGTGTTCGCCTTGTGCCTACGGGCCATGAGCCAGATCATCCCGACGATGAAAAGGAACAGGAGCCAGGCAAGGCGGTTAAAGCGGATGCGGGGTAATTGCATTAGTGATGAAGCGATGAAGTGATGAGTGATTTGATCGGTTCAACCATCGTGTCAATATCCCCCGCGCCCATGGTCAGCAAGACTTCGGGTTGGCGGGTTTTTAGTTCGTTAAGCAGCTCGTTTTTTTGAATCAATTGCTTGTTTTTCAAGGTCATTTTAGCCAGCAACATCTCCGAAGTTACGCCGGGTATCGGCATCTCTCGGGCCGGGTAAATCGGCAGGAGGAGGCACTCGTCCAGTTTATCCAAGGCCATTGCAAACGCCTCCGCGAAATCGCGGGTGCGGGTGAACAGGTGCGGTTGGAAAACCCCCGTGAGCCGCTTGCCGGGATACAGCGAACGCGCGGCCTGAATAGTGGCTTCGAGTTCGGCGGGGTGGTGAGCGTAATCGTCCACATACACTGTTTCGGCGGTTTTTACGATGGTTTCAAAGCGGCGTTTTACGCCTTTGAAATCGGCCAATGCAGCCCTCAACCCCGTGGAGAAACCACCGGCTGCCAGTGTTGCCGCGATGGCCGCCGTGGCGTTGAGCACGTTGTGGTTGCCCGGATAATTCAAACGTAAATCGCTCCAATCGAAGATGGTTGACTTCAGTCCGAAAGCCGTTTGACCATCTTCTACATGAACATTGTATGCCTCGTAATACCCTTCTTCGATGCCAAATGTGAACACGAAACGACCTGATGCCAGCAGTTCTTCGGCAACATCTTCAAGGGGCAAGCCGTGTTTGTAAATCAGTTTGCCTCCTGGCTTTATTTGTCGAGCAAACTGCTTGTAGGATTCCACCACTGCTTCGGGCGTGCCGTAGATATCAAGGTGGTCAGCGTCGAGCGAGTTCAAAACCGCCACGTCCGGGCTGAGATACAGGAACGAACGATCGTACTCATCGGCCTCTACCACCACCCAATCGCTTTTGCCTTCCACAAAGTTGGAACCGAGGTTGCCAGAGATTCCGCCCACGAAGGCCGTTGCATCTACACCCGAAGCGCGGAGCAGGTGAGCCGCCATGGTCGAAGTCGTGGTTTTCCCGTGGGTGCCGGCAATCGCCACGCACTTTTTGGCGCGGCTGATGATGCCGAGCACTTCGGCGCGTTTTTTCAACGGGTAGTCGCGTTCGATAAACCAGTTCAACTCGGCATGGTCTTTTGGCACGGCGGGCGTCCAGACCACGAGATCAACGCCTTCAGGAATCTGCTTCACGTCATCCTCGTAGTGCACGTGCATCCCCTCGGACGCGAGTGCACGGGTCAGTTCGGTCTCGGTGCGGTCGTAGCCGTGTACCTCCGCGCCATGTAGGCGGAAGTACCGGGCCAGGGCCGACATACCGATGCCGCCAATGCCGATGAAGTAGATCTTTTTGATTGCGTTGAATTGCATGTTGAGGGTTTAGGGTTTAGGGTTGAGGGTTGAGGGTTGAGGGTTGCAGCCTAAACTCTAAACCTATTTTTTCGCCAGTTTCAAAATTTCTTTTTGTCCGCCGCGATTCATTTCAAATTGCATTGCGACACCATCGGCCTCACTTTTCGCACCTGCCAAGGAATCCGCCATTTCAAGAATGGCAAAATTGATTCTTGCCTGGATGCGAGACCACTCATCGTGCTGGATCGTTCCCATCTCGAATTGCTTTTTCCCATCGTTGAACTGGGCTTTTAACATGATTAGGTCTGGATTGCCTTGATTCAGCAGATTAAGCAATGCTTCGGTTTTGCCCTCTGCTATCCTCTTTTGGATCTCTTCTTTTGTCAGCGATGGCTTGGACTGCGGTTCTTGAATCCCAAACTTGACCATGATTTCCTGCTTCCCAGTTTCCTGTGTGTACAGTTTGTCCTTTTCGGTGCGCCAGGTTCCACTTTGTTTTTGTTCCGCAAATTGAGCCGAATAGGTGCCGTCTTCTTTGAATTCAAATGAAACTTTCGAGGCATCAATGTCGCTGGGCTTGTCCATGATAAGCCATTCCGTGCCTTGCCAAGTGCCGAACAAAGCGGGGTTTTTGTCGTTGGCTTTTTGGCAGAATGCCAGCATCAATGTGGCAGCCAAAAACAAACTCTGGGCGATCCGTGTATGTTTCATTGTATTGGATTTTACTGTTTTTTGAATTTCAAAACCTCTGGTTTGCCCCCGACATTCATTTCAAATTCGAGTGCAGAGCCATCGGCTTTAAGGAGTTTTATTGGCAGCTCTTTCATACCCGTTTGGGTCGTGTACAGCGAATCCTTTGCCGTGCGCCAAGTGCCACTCTTGTTCTGGGGCCCATAATTGGCCTGAAAAGTGCCGTCCTCTTTGAACTCAAATTGGACCTGTGTAGCATCTTCTCCACTGGGTTTGCCCATGAAGCTCCATTCTACACCCCTCCACTTTCCGAACAAAGCCGGATTGTTTTCTCCGCCGATTTCCTTTGTCTCAGACGCTACGGGGGTTGTCTCCTTGGCATTTTGACCCTCACTCGACATTGCCGGGGTTTTGCTGCGACAGTTCTGGCAGGCGATAAGGGTCATTAGTGTCAGTGCGATGGAAAAAAATTTGACTTTCATGTTTTTTAAAATGTTGATAAAAGTTGATGAAGGTTGATGAGGGTTGATGAGGGTTGATGAGGGTTGATAATCAACAGTATAAACCCTCATCAACCAGTTTTATAGCTTCTCTTGCAATCGCCTCCGCGGCGTTCGGCCTTCCCAGCTGCCGGATACTTTCGCCGAGGCTGAAGGCAAGGGCTTCGCTTTCCAAAACAAGCAAGGCTTCTTGCAGCATTTTCTCTCCAGCATCGCCGTCGCGGACAAGGCGTGCAGCGCCTTTTTCTACCAGTGCTAGGGCGTTTTTGGTCTGATGGTCTTCTGCCACATTGGGCGAAGGAACGAGGATAGCAGGCTTTCCGACTAAACACAATTCGCTGATACTCAAAGCCCCAGCCCTTGAAATAATCACATCTGCCGCTGCGTACAACAAATCCATCCGGTCAATAAATGCACGACACTGGATATTGGGCAATTTGGCTGTTTCCATGGCGGTATACTCGTATTCGTAGAATTTGCCGCACTGCCAAATCACTTGTATCGCCCCACCCCGACCCTCTCCTGTAGGAAGAGCGTGTTTTTCAAAAAACTCCACGTTGTCACGCATCGCATTGTTCAATGTCCTGGCTCCCAAACTCCCACCGATGACGACGATGGTTCTCTTTTCTGGGTCAAGGCCG
>JANMME010000313.1:0-2436 GCA_031373015.1 Saprospiraceae bacterium | reverse complement strand
ATTTGGTAGAAAATATCCGTGAACAACTGATAAGGTGCAGAGCACCGGAACATTTGGCGCAAAGTTCCGGTGCTCTGCACCTCCAAATCGCCGGTTGAATGCGATTTCTAATCGGGTGGGAGGCGGCTTTCGCCGCCGTCCCCCCACACCACCGGACGTACGGATCGCGTATCACGGCGGTTTCCGTTAACGTTTTAACTGATCACGAATGTTCAGCCAAGGTTCTTCTTCTGTTCACATACGAAGGGTTTTCAGCCACCTTGGTCCCCCAGTTCGATTCCGTCGTTCTGGTGTACCATTGGCCTCCGTTCATACGGAGCTTCCGGCTAATAATTTCCTTTACGCTGTTCCCAGTTGTTGCCCTGCGTTAAAAGATTCAGGCCTTCCCTTTGCAGGTACTATGCCTTCTGCTGACTTCTCCACTCACAGCGATCCTTCGGCACTCGCTCGTACCTCCGGCATCCTCCGCCTGCGGAGACCTCCCGGGGTAAGCCACTACACTTGCTACTTGTCGCGCCGGATTTACCCCGCCATCTTCTGTATGACTATTGGGCGTCGCGTTCTCGGGGACGCTTACCCAGATGACCAGGCCTTATATCCGGTTTCTGTACGTCACAACAAGTATTTGTCTCCGGCTTCCTTCAGATTCCCCCTCGCGGTGGACACCCTTGCCTTCGACTATAAGATTCCGGTCATAACGGCTCTTGCAGGACTGGAAGATTCGCATCTTCGCACCTGTGAGTGTAGTGGCATGCCCGGCACACCCGACGTTAGGCCGCTACGCGGCTAAAGTGACAAAGTAGAATTAGATTCTTACCAAATGGTCAACAGCCAATAGTCAACAGTCAATAGTCAATAGTCAATAGTCAATAGTCAACAGTCAATAGTCAACAGTCAATAGTCAATAGTCCATGAAAATCACAGCACTTCACGCAGGCAATTTAAAACTCGATGGCGGCGCCATGTTCGGCATCGTACCCCGCCGGATGTGGGAAAAACTCAACCCACCCGACGCTCAAAATATGTGTACTTGGGCCATGCGCCCCTTGCTCGTACAAACGCCAGAAGGGCGCAACATTGTGATTGACACGGGTATGGGGAACAAGCAAGACGAGAAATTCCGCAGCCATTTCTCCCCACATGGCGACCAAACACTGTTTGGCTCACTTGCGGAAGCAGGACTAAGCAGAGAAGATGTTACCGATGTTTTCCTGACCCATCTTCACTTCGACCATTGTGGCGGCGCACTTTGGAAAAACGAGGACACTGGCGAAGTCGAACTGGCATTTCCCAATGCAGAATACTGGACCAATCAACGGCACTTCGACTGGGCAATGAACCCCAACGAGCGGGAACGCGCTTCCTTTTTAAAAGAAAATTTCGTCCCGCTTCAAGCGGCAGGAAAGCTCCATTTCTTGGAAATCAAACAGGACTTGGAGTTCTGCCCTGACTTTCGCATTCGATTTTTCAACGGCCACACAGAGGCCCTGATGGCCCCCCTACTAGAAGCTGAAAATGGCAAAAAATTGCTCTACTGTGCCGATGCCATGCCTTCCCGCTGGCACATAGGTATGCCCTATATCATGGCGTATGACGTCCGCCCCTTAATAACTTTAGAAGAAAAGGCTGCCATGCTCCAACAGGCCGTGCTCGAGCAACAAGTCCTGTTTTTTGAACATGATCCAAGTGCAGAATGCGGCACGGTGCGAAAAGATGAATCTGGGCGTATTATTTTGGACAAGGTAGGTTCGGTCGCAGAGGTACTGGACGGTACGTTGTAAGTTTACTAAACCTTGAAGGTTTAGTAAACTTACAAGCTGCTGGGCTTGGGTGTCCACCGGAGTGGCGCTGGATCAAATGACCCAAGCGCGGCGGATGCACAAAGTGTGTACGCGAAATGAATTTCGCGCTACACAAAAAGGTTCATCTGCCCATTATGGGCGAACACATCTAGCAATCGGGCATATTTTAGTTTGTCCTTGCTATTGGTGCGCAAGGCGATGAGCTTGGCCAGTTCGAGCGTGAGGTAAAAATCTTCGAGCGGCTCACCAGGGCGCGGGCGCTTGGCAAAATCACGGTAAGGTTGCGGGCGACGGATACCGTCGGCGAACTCGTACACGTCGCGCAGCCAGCGACGGATTTGACCGCCGTACTGCCGCACTGGGAGTTTGAGGGTGGAATGAAGATTGGAGGCGGCTACGACTTTCGTACCCTTTTTGCTTTCAAAAACTTCAAGTTGTGTCATAACTTGTTTGCTTTGTTACACCTGTGTTCTTATAAAAGACGGCACAAAAATAAACAAGTTGTGTTTAATAAACAAATTGTGTGGTAAATATTTTTGTAATTTTTTTGATTTCAATTTAAGGTTGCCACGAATTGCGAGCATTTTCACATCGTGCTCGGGTTTTGTTGGGACACCTCGGAGGTTTTTGAAAA
>JANMME010000307.1:0-4627 GCA_031373015.1 Saprospiraceae bacterium | reverse complement strand
TCAAGTTGTTTCAGAACCGCTCTTCCAACCCATATCCAGCGAAAGCGGATTGCGACTTGCCCCGCCATGTTGTTGAACGCCTGGGAAATTCTCTTCCAACCCATATCCAGCGAAAGCGGATTGCGACGTAACGTTTCATATCTTTTGGAGAATTTTTACAACTCTTCCAACCCATATCCAGCGAAAGCGGATTGCGACCCATTACCGAAGGTTTGCCCGGCGAAGTTTATCTCTCTTCCAACCCATATCCAGCGAAAGCGGATTGCGACGGCATACAAGACAACTTGGAATTTGTCTATTAAGCCATTTTTCCCGACCGTATTTTTCTATCAGACGAAAGTGGAATTTGAGTGCCAATTCTTACCTTTGCATTCAAACAATTCTTTGTGATGCAACAAGAACTGACCATAAAACTCCCGGGCTCCGTCCAATTGAGCCAATTTGAATTATCAATGATGTTGGCTGCTAAGATGTATGAGCGCGGTATTCTTAGCGCAGGACAAGCAGCAGAAGTTGCGGGCATAAGCAAACGGACCTTTATTGAACTATTGGGGAAATATGGCGTGTCCGTGTTTGGTTACTCGACATTGGAGGAATTAGAATCTGAGAAAGCGCATGGATGACCTTATTGTTTCCGATACGAGCTGTTTGATTGTACTCAGCAAAACAGGCCATTTAGATTTGCTCAGGGCTTTGTTTTCGGCTGTTTTTGTCACCCCTGAAGTTGTGCGTGAATATGGAGAACCATTGCCGGATTGGATCGTTGTACAATCAGCCCAAGAGGACGATCTTCAAAAGTTGTTAAAAACTCAGCTAGATATAGGAGAAGCGAGTTCGATCAGTCTTGCTTTACAAATGCCTTCTCGAAAAATCTTAATTGATGAGCGAAAAGGTCGACGTATTGCTGCGGAAATGGGATTGCAGGTGCTAGGAACAGTGAGGGTCTTGATTCTTGCTAAAGAAAAAAGACTAATAACTTCACTTGCTGATGAAATTGGGAAGTTAGTTGAGGTGGGGTTTCGGCTTTCAGAAACACTTATTGAAGAAATTATGAACAAATACGAACCCGGGATATCCTAGCTTCCAACCCATATCCAGCGAAAAGCGGAGAGTCTTTCTGAAGCCAGTCCCAAAATCAAAAAAAGCACCCTACTGGTGGGGTGCTTTTTTTGATTCGTTCACCTACCATGAGTGCGTCAAATCCTGGCAAATCCTTTATGAATCCTTCAAATCCTGATTCTATCTTCGCCCACAAAATGATCGCACCATGAATGTTGTCAACGATTACCTCGATATCCTCCAAAACATAGAGGCAAGCATCGTTAGTGTTTACAAAAATATGCCCGAACTGCGCGACCCGGACGTAATCCAAGCGCTGGAGCGGCTTATTTCGCTGTACACACGCGAAAAGAAAAAGTTGCCCCCTCTTCCTGTTGTGCTACCTGAAAGGGCCGTGGCAGTTTTGCAGACCATGCAGGCCGTTTGCGAAACGCGTATGGACAGGACTTCAAATGTCGTAGTGCAAGACGAACTCGTTGGATACCGTGTTCCGCTCCGCCTGATGATTCCCTGCCTTGAACGCCTGCTTCAGTCTGCCAATACCTGGCATAAAAGAGGTGGGCAGCGTGGGTATTTGGGATTCGTCAGCCAGTTTGTTTAGTCCCAACTTGGACATTGGACATTCCATATTGGACATTGGGCATTCAAAACCCTTCCATTCCCTCTGATTCCGACCGCGTATTTTTCCTGCGGAACAACGACACGTCAAACTTGCCAAAACGGTACGAGAACGTCAGTCGCGCCAGCTGGGGATCGCGCCGGCGCCAGGTATCTTGTATAAAAATGCCGGTGGATTCTGTGTGCGAGCCTGTCTTGCGCGAGCGGAAAATGTCCTGCACGCTGAGGGTCAGGCTTCCAGTGCGTTTCCAGAAATCTTTGCGCAGGGAGGCATCCACGTACCAGACCGGGATGGTGTAGCCTTGTGCCGTGCTGCTTGGGCCGCCATAAGGGTTGCCGCCTCCGCCGCCCATACCGCCGCGACCGCCGCCACCGCCCCCGCCGGTGTCAAATGAAGTGCGGCTTTGGTAGGAACCATTCAACTGGAAGGTGAAACTTTTGGGCAACTTTAGGTTCAGGTTTTCTTTGATCAAATAGGTGAATTGCTCGTTGCGGAGATTGGTCTCGACATTCTGCGCGTTGAGGATCGAGTTGTAAAAATTGAGGTTTGTGCTAAATTCGAGGATTTTCCAGAAGTTGTCTTTCATGGTCAATTCAACGCCATAAGCCTGGCTGGAATTGGTGTTCGCATACGTCGAGATCACCACGGTGCGCCCCAGCAATTCGTCAAACTCTTGGTAAGCATAACGCGTGAGGAGGTTGTCGGTCTGTTTGTAATAAGCCGAAACCAGCAGGTTGTGCCGCTTAGAAAACACCTTTTGATAAATGAGCTCGACGGAATGGGCAAATTCCGGCACGAGGTCCGGGTTGCCCCGCTGCAGGATGAGGGAGTCCGAAAAATCGGTGAAGGGGATGAGTTGGAAAAAACTCGGACGGTTGATCCGGCGCGAAAAACTGAGTTGGATGTTGTCTTCCTCGTTGAGTTTGTAGGTTAAAAACACGCTTGGGAACAGACTGAGCGGGTATTCGTTTCCAAAAGTAGTGTCCTTGTCAACGAGGATGCCTGTGTATTTCGACGATTCGGCGCGCAGCCCGATCTGGTAGCCCCAGCGTGGAAATTGTTGGCTAAAGGTGCCGTACGCAGCCCCCACTACGTCATTGAATTCATATTTGTCGGCAAAGGAAGGTGTCACGACATAGTCGTTTGCCAGGGTGTCAAACTGTGCGTTTTCATTGTTGGAGTAGAAGTCGCGGACGGCGATCCTGCCCCCCATTTCAAGTTTGAGCGACTTGGTCAAGGGGTTAACAAAGTCGGTTTGAGCGGTGAAAAAAGTGTTCCCGCCATTGCCGGTTTGGCGTTGGAGCGCCTGATAGGGCTTCCCGGTGTATTCCGTGCGGAAGGTGCCCATGTTGTCCGATTTGGAGCCGTTGAAATTAAGATCGGCCGTCCATTCTTTGCCCTCTTTGGGGAACAGGTGCTTGTAAAGCAACTGGCTGCCGTAGTTCCTGAAATTGCGCTCGCTCTCCGTGAAACGGGTTGATGAACTGGAGTTAAAATAACCGATTGGATTGAGCAGTGAATCGGTCCGCCCCACAATTTCGTCGTTGTTTTTAAATGAGCCGCCATGCATATTCGCGGCAATGGTCAGGGTATTTCGGTTGTTGATAAACCAGTCAACGCCGCCCCTCCCCATAGCAAAAAAGCCAATATTTTCAGGGCTTTGTGTTTGAAACACATTGGTGTAAGGGCGAATCGGCAAACCCGGGGTGGGGGAGTTGTACCGGTCAGTGCCGCCGGTGCTGAGGCTTCGGCGTTGGTTCAAATTGCCTCCGAGAAAGGCGTTGATCTTTCCTTCCCGGGCATTGAGGTCGCCACCGAGGTTGAAGCGTCCGCGCATATCCACGCCCGTCCGGATAGAACCGTTGTAGCCGATACGGCGGTCTTTTTTGAGCACAATATTGACGATGCCCGCGCCACCGCCCGAAGCGTCGTACTTGGCGGAGGGGTTGGTGATCACTTCAACATTGTCAATCGCATCGGCGGGGATCTGGTCGAGTGTGAGGTTGGTGGGGCGGCCATCCACAAAGATTTGCGGGGCAGCGTTACGCATGGTCAGGTTGCCGTCAATATCCACATTGAGGGAGGGCACGTTTTTCAGCGCGTCTTCTGCCGTGCCGCCTGCGGCCACGTTGTCCTTGTCTACCCGGTAGACTTTTTTGTCGAGGGCGAGGGTGACCTTGCTGGCTTCGCCGAGCACTTCTACCTCCTTCAAAAGGGTGTTGGAAACGCCGAGTTTGATATTTCCCAGGTCTTTGTCTACGGCTCCGGCCATAGTGCCCATACCACCGTTATTGCCGCCGTTATTGCCGCTGTTTCCATTGGGCTTACCGCCCCCAGGTTTTCCTCCCGGGATGCCAAAGGAGACTTTCTCCTCAAAAGAAGCGTAACTTAAATAGCTGATCTTAAGGGTGAATTCTCCGCGTATCGGCAATTTTTCCAGGCTGAATTCTCCGTTGGTGTGTGTCAATTGGCCTGCGATGAGGGTCTCTTTCATTTTTCTGCTTACGGTGTCGAATTGCATTCCCTGCAATTGCACCGAGGCGTAGGCCAGCGGTTCCCCGGTGGCTTCGTCCACGACCTTGCCATAGAAACGCCCGATGTTGAACTGTGCGGGATTGCCGCCTGCCCCAGGGCGGCCTCCCATACCTCCCTGCGGGATTTGGGCGAATAGGGAAAGCGGCAGCAGCGCGGCGAAAAGCGCGGTGAGTAAAGCCGTAGTACGGCTAGGGAAAGCGAGTTGTTGCATGAGTATTATTTGTTTGGATCCATTGGAGGCAGGTACTTAGCGTGGCGAAATGAATTTCGCCCTACTTCCGCTTCAACACAAGACTATCCGCCGGATACCTTGCTGCCAGCGTGTCCATGTTCATTTGCGCCCAATCAACAAGCGTTTGCCGTTGTTGTTCGGAAAGTCTGGCGTCGCCATGGATCCAAGTATAGGAACTGAGC
>JANMME010000306.1:0-4515 GCA_031373015.1 Saprospiraceae bacterium | reverse complement strand
GACCCATGTTCGTGCCGCTACGAGATGTCACCTCTTCGCTTCCAATTTCCTGCCAAAGTTGCTTTATCCGTGCTTCCCAGGTGTTAGAATTTGCCACTTTCGTCCTGATTTGTATCAGGTTAGCATCATTTTCAGCCAATGTGACTTCAATTTTTTGCAGAAATTCCTCGTGGCTTTCTGCAAGGTAGGTGCAGTGAGCGAAAGTACGGATGTCGTCTGAAAAACTGGTGGTAACCACGGGCTTTCCCGCAGCGAGGTATTCGTTGATTTTTAGGGGGTAAATACTTAATGTCAAGGTGTTGCAAAGAAATGGAATCATCACACAATCCATGTGTTGGAGCAAGGGCGGCAGGTTTTCAAGCTGTCGGCTTCCTGCAAAAACGACGTTGGGGAGTTTATCCAAACCAATTTTGGCTGGTTCCGGGCTGTTCACCGGGCCGACTAGGAGCAAGGTTTTTTCTGGAAAACGAAGGGCGATCTTTTTGAGCAGAGGGTAGTCAATGCGCAGTTCGTCGAGATTACCGATGAAGCCGATGACCTGGCCTGCTCGACCTTGCAATTCAGCAGGTCGCGGGTATTTTTCGGTCAGTACTTTTTGAAAAATGGAAACCTCTGCTGCGTTGAAAAAGGTCACGATGCGCCCTCCGCGGTCTGACGACTCCAAGTCGTCTGACCGCTCATGCACGGATTTATTGGTCAGACGACTTGGAGTCGTCAGACCAAAGTTTGGAGTCGTCAGACCAAGTGCCTGTTCTTTTAGCCGTTTCAAATTGGTAGAAGTCACGAAAACAAGGTCAGCATTTTGGCACGCTTCGTTTTCCAGGCGCTCGCCATGCCGGGCCGTGTAGGTGTTTTGCGTGATGTCGTCAATGCAGTGGTAGATGCAAGTTTTGGCACCCATTTTGGCCGGAAGCCAAGCGGCGTAAAATGGGTCGTAGCAATTGATAAAGAGGTATTTATGAAAATTTTGTTTGCGGGCGGCACGGTTAATGGTGCGGAGCACAATGCCGTTATTTAACCCTTGGAAAAAGTCGTAAATCTTGCCCGCCGGCAGCCAATTGATCGGTAAAGTCGGTGGCGGCGTCACTGCTACAAAGTTTTCAGGGATCGAATCAAGGTGTTCGTAGCGACTTCGGAAAGTTAGCAAATGCCAGAGCCGTTGGCGAAGCACGGAGTCGCCTTTTTTCAATCCGGCGAAAATATCTTTGAGGGAGTAGGGATGGTTGACGTAGAGCACACGCACCGTTT
Source organism: Saprospiraceae bacterium (assembly GCA_031373015.1). Taxonomy (GTDB): domain Bacteria; phylum Bacteroidota; class Bacteroidia; order Chitinophagales; family Saprospiraceae; genus M3007. Next base: position 3,267 of record JANMME010000306.1, on the reverse strand, counting down.
TCGCCAACTCTTTCGCCATGGAGAGCGAAATAGAGGAGTAGGGATTATCGGTGCGGAAAAGCGAGAAAAAAACTACGTCCGGGTTCAAAGTGACTTTAATTAACCCTCAAAAACTTCTTTGAGCGAGATGGAAATATCGAGGACTTCGTCGCGCAGTGTTTCGTGAGCACGGAAAATTTGGTACTCGGTAGGTGAGGAGAAAACATAGATGTTTTCGAGTACAGGCACCACGATCCAGCAGGATTTCACGCCGTGGAGGAAGTATTTATTGGCTTTTGCCTTTAGTTCGTTGATAGACTGAGTAGGCGAGATTATTTCGACTGTACCGAGCGGCGGTTCGGTCATGCTCACCACATCGTTTTGCGAATCAAATTTGAGTTTTGGGTAAATGGAGAGATCGGGCACTGAGTCCCAATCCGAAAGATCGAGGCTCAGTTCAGACACCACAGAGTAACGTTTTTTGTAGTGAATCCGAATTTCAGCACCAAGGTTGGCTTGCAAAATACCGTGGTTAAGGGAAGGCATAGGTTTGTTTCTTTCGATTTCGTACTCTGATGGGATGGAAGCAATCGTGGCAGTAGTCATAACCTATATGTTTTTTGTGTTGGCAAAAGTAATAAAAAGCACCTAAAACCCGCTCCTTTGGTAGGCGTAATTTGTTCGTTCAGTCTGATTTATCCGATGAAAAGACGAAAAGGGCATACTTGGCCTTTTGACTTTCACATCTTGTGGCAAAATTCAAACCAATAGCAACAGTAATGAAAAATCTATCAACAATTTTACCCGCCGTAGCCTTCCTGCCCGCCAAGACTTGGCAGACGGGAGCGAAGGTGGGCCTTTGCATGACACTTTTTGTTCTTTGCTCCTGCAAACAGGACAAACCCAGCACTCCACCCCGCGACCCCAAGCAGTACACCATCGAGCAATTTTATAAAACCAAATCCACCGGCGCTGGTATTTTCTCGCCCGATGAGCAGAAACTTCTCGTTCACACCAACGAAACCGGCATTTTCAACCTCTACGAAATCAACATCGCAGATGGCTCAAAGAAGGCGCTTACCCAATCTACCACGGAATCCATTTTTGCCGTAGATTATGTCCCGAGTTCTGGCGAGCTGCTTTATTCCTCCGACAAAGGGGGCAACGAAATTGACCACATCTACCTCCTGAAAGCCGATGGCAGCAGCCAGGACCTCACCCCCGACCCAAAAGAGAAGGCTGGGTTCTCTGATTGGGCCAAAGACAAAAAATCCTTCTATTATACTTCCAATAAGCGCGACGAACGATTTTTCGATTTTTATCAAATAGAAGTCGGAACATGGAAACCCACGCTTATCTACGAGAACAAAGACGGGTATGGTGCAGATGCCATTTCGCGCTACGGGGATTGGGTGGCACTCAGCAAGTCCATCACGACCAGCGAGAATCAATTATTCCTGTACGATTTGAAAACCAAGCAGTTAAAGGAAATTTCCGACCCTGCACAAGCTGGAAATTATGGCACATCAGGCTTTAGCGCCGACGGCAAAACTTTCTTTTATACCACCGATGTGGGGAAAGAATTCGCCTATCTCGTGCAGTATGAGCTTGCCACGGGCGAGCGCAAAACCACCTACGAAACCAATTGGGACGTGATGTACGCCTATCAATCCGAAAACGGTAAATATCGGGTGATCAGCATCAATGAGGACGGTAAAAACAAACTTATCATCCGCGACGCTACGGGTAAAGACGTATCATTCCCGGCCATTCCTGACGGCGACGTTTCGGCGGTGAATATCTCACCCAGCGAAAAAATGATGCGCCTTTCCGTGGGCACTTCTAAATCGCCTAACGACCTCTATGTCTATAATTTTGAAACAAAAGAACTGAAGCGTCTGACAAATAACGCCTCTCCGGAAATCAATCCGGAAGACCTTGCCACGGCAACCGTGGTTCGCTTCAAATCCTTTGACGGCCTCGAAATCCCGGCCATTTATTACAAGCCACTGAATGCCTCGGCCACCAACAAAGTCCCGGCGCTTGTTTGGGTACATGGAGGTCCAGGCGGTCAATCCCGGGTGGGGTACATGTCATTTATTCAATATCTCGTGAACCACGGTTACGCTGTCCTGATGGTCAACAACCGGGGCAGCAGCGGCTACGGTAAGTCGTTCTACAAAATGGACGACAAGAACCATGGCGAGAAAGATCTGCAAGATTGCATTTACGGTAAAAAGCACCTTCAATCGCTCGAATACATTGATAAAGAACGCATTGGCATTATAGGAGGTTCCTACGGCGGCTACATGACCATGGCGGCCATGACCTTCGCGCCCGACGAGTTCAAAACCGGGGTCAACCTGTTTGGGGTGACCAACTGGTTGCGCACCCTCAATTCCATCCCACCCTATTGGGAGTCGTTCCGCAAAGCACTTTATGCCGAGCTCGGTGACCCGACCACTGCGGATTCTGTGCGCCTGCGCCAAATTTCTCCCCTGTTTCACGCTGAAAACGTGAAGAGTCCCATCATGGTGCTTCAAGGAGCCAACGACCCGCGTGTGCTCCAGGTGGAGTCCGACGAGATCGTAGCAGCCGTCAGAAAAAACAACGTCCCTGTGGAGTACGTCATCTTCCCCGACGAGGGGCACGGTTTTGTGAAAAAGGAAAATGAAATGAAGGGGTATAGCGGGGTGCTGAGCTTTTTGGACAAGTATTTGAAAGCGCCTGCGCCAGTTAAGCAGTAAGTTGTGATGGGCCACGGATGACACGGATAAGACACGGATTTCACGGATAAAATCCGTGTCTCATCCGCGTCATCCGTGTGCCATCACAAAACATCAATCTGCAATCCAGTCTCCCAATCCTTCCCTCCGCGCAGCCTTTTTTTCCGAGGCCTTCTTCTTACTCTTTAATCGCTTGATAATCACGGATTTGGGCACCCTTGTAATCTTGCGGCGTTTGGGTTTGTGCAGGGCCTTTTCAATCAGACGGATCAATTTTTCCTCCGCCAAATGCTTGTTCATCAACTGCGAACGCTCCGTTTGATTGGTAGCAGCGAGGATTCCTTCAGAAGAAATATGATGGACGAGTTTTTCAAAAACCAATGCTTTTTCCTCCTCGGAGAGTGCCTGTGAAGCGGCCACTTCGAGCAAGGCTTCGGCTTTGGTTTCCACCTTATTTACGTTTTGTCCGCCGGCGCCACCAGAGCGGGCCGTTCGGAAATTGAGTTCGGTTTTGAGCAATTCGATGTTCATGGCAAAAATTTCTCCCCAAAGCGTTTTTCGG
>JANMME010000289.1:0-4289 GCA_031373015.1 Saprospiraceae bacterium | reverse complement strand
CGGCTTCACGCATTTTATTCCTTCAACGGTTATCAAAGGAATGCTGGCAGCCATCGGTATCATACTGATTTCCAAGCAGATACCTGCTTTGATTGGCTACGACAAGCCGGATTTTTGGTCGAACGAACTGTTTAATATTTTCAACTTCCGGCACGTATTCAGCAATGTGCAAAGCCTGTACGAAAGCGTCACTTTGGGTGCTATTCTGGTCGCTGCCCTCTCCTTGGTCATGCTTAGGGTGTGGAAACTTAAGGTGCAAAAGCACGTCCAGTTCCTGCCAACTTCGTTTGTCACGGTGTTGTTTGGCATTTTGCTGGCGATGGCTTTCGGGCGTTACTTTCCCTCCTTGGGGCTTCAGCCCACGCAGTTTGTTCAAATCCCGGACAATATATTTAGCACCGTAAAACTGCCAGATTTTGGCCTTGTAACGGCACACGCCGAGGTCTGGAAAAACGGACTGGTCATTTGCTTTGTCGCCACGCTCGAAACCCTGCTGAGCATAGAGGCCATTGACAAACTGGACGCCCAAAACCGCATCACGCCCCAAAACCGGGAACTCGTGGCGCAAGGCACAGCCAATTTCTTGAGCGGATTGTTGGGCGGCTTGCCCATTACGGCGGTCATCGTACGGAGTTCGGCCAATGCGGAGGCGGGCGCAAGAACCTGGTTGTCAGGCTTTATGCACGGAATCTGGTTGCTTTTGGCGGTGTTGCTCTTAACGGGTTTGGTTAACCTGATTCCTTACTGCGTACTCGCGGCCATCCTCATACGTACGGGCTACAACCTGGCGAAACCGAGCATGTTCCTCGCGGTTTGGCGGCAGGGGCGGGAGCAGTTTTTGCCGTTTATCGTGACCATTGGGGCGGTGCTGTTCACCGATCTGTTGGTGGGTGTGTTGATCGGCATAGCGTACAGCATTTATTTTTTGATCAAACACACTTACCGGGCGGGTTTTACGGTGAAAGAAAAAATGGAAGGTCACATTCCGCATTTTACCATTGACCTTGCACTCAATGTGAGTTTTTTGAATAAAAAGCGCATTGCAGATCTCCTGGACAAAATGCCGGATTATTCTATTGTAGAGATCATTGGCACCGACAGTGTGTACATTGACCATGATATTCTGGAGATTTTCCAACAGTACAAGTCGAAAGCGCACACGAAGCATATTCAGTTGATAATGAAGGATATTCCGGAGGTGCAGACGATCAGTTTGCATTAAAAATGCCCTCCCGGCACAAGGCCAGGAGGGCATAGGGTAGGAACAACGAAGGGTTCTATTGCCGGTAAATAATCATCCGCACATCGCCCTTCACAAGGGTAGTAGCGGCGGCGGTCTTTTTTAGCAGATTTTTCATGTTCTTTCCGGGGTGTACTTTTTTGAAATAGTCTTCGCCAACGGGCGCCAGATACTGATCCATGTCATTGTAATCATCAATCGTAAGCATATCATACGGCTGAGAAGCGCCAAAGGGGAAATCCAATTTAAATAGAAACCAAAGCTGCAGATGATTATCTTTAATGCGGGCCTCGTGGATGGGCTTCCAAATTGTTTCCTCCATATCTATTGCGGCTTCAAGTGTTTTGCAAGGCGGTGTTTTAAAATAGTTGTACACTGCTATAGTGGGCGGACTCCCAGCATAATTTTTAGGCGCCATGGAAAGCATTGGCCATACATCCATGCCTGGGGCTACTTTATGGTAACTATAGGCAAAGTATTGCGTGGTATCTTTGGTTTGGGCTGAGGCAGGGTTTGCTACACAGCAAAACAATGCCAGCAGCAGGAGTAGGAGAAAGTTTTTCATTGTTTTAAACATTGTAAAGTCTCAAAGTGAAATTAAATAAAACGTAAAATGTAACATGGGTCATCCCGTATTTTTTGAAAATCCGGCTCTTATTGATTTTCGAGTGGTTTTTTGATTTAAGATTACAGATTACATGATTTAAGATTGTAGATTGGGGACAATCCCCAGATTTTTCGCTCTGGCGGGTAACATCTACAATCTTAAATCATGTAATCTTAAATCCATTCAATTCACGCTTTCCAAAAATACGGGATGACCCATGTTACATTTTGCGTTTTTTTTATTCCCATTCCAAGCGATCAATCACCTGCCGAACTTCTCCTTTCACGAGAGAGGATGCTTCCCGGGTCTGTTTCATCAGGACATCCGCATCTTTTCCGGGGTGTATCTTTTTGAAATAAGCATCCGTCCAGGGCGCCAGAAATGCCTTCATATCTGCATACACGTCAACGGTCGCCAGGTCATAAGTTTGGTTAGTGCCAAATGGCAGGTCCAATCCCAACAGGATCCAGCCTTTTAGAGCACCATCTTTCACGCGGGCTTCATGTACGGGTTTCCAGATGTCGGTTTCCATTTTGATATGGTCGGCGCGGGTTTTTCCTTCCGACACTTTGAAATAATTGAAAACAGCAACGGTGGATTTATCAATGTCCGGGGCGACCGTTTGATCAATGTTATCCCAAACTTCTGCTTTGACAAAGGTTCGGATCTCGTCCGATCTAAGCACCAGTTTGATCTCGTCTACCGTCAGCAGGGACTGCCAATTATCGGGTAACCAGGGTTTTTCGAGATAATTGGCCAGTTGGCCTTCACCCATAAAAGAATGGCGGGTGACATAGTCGTACTCTGTGCTGGCGCCGGCAGGCGAAACCACCCTTGAAACAGACCAGCTTTCCTGCAAGCCCATCTTCTTTTTGTAGGCCACTATTTTTTTCCAGGCTTTGGTTAATTTTAAAAAATCGTCCCGCATACCCGGATTTATTTTGTGGTAGCCATAAGCCGTGTAACGGTTGGGTTCTTTGGTAGGGGTTTGCGCAGAGGTGCTGGTGGATTGCAGGCAAAAGATTGCCAGCAAGAGTGCAAAAAGTGTTTTTCTCATGATGTAAAAAAATTTTAAAAGTTGAGTTGGTGAATCTTTGAAGCTGTTGGGATTATTATTTCGGAGATACGAGGTTTGAGCAGGCTGATGGAACACGTATGACACAGATTGGACACGGATTTTATCCATCCTATAGCAAAACATATCCGTGTCTAATCCGTGTCATCCGTGTTCCATTTGCTTATAAAGTTATCAAATCCGCTTCATCTCCTCCGCCGAGCCCGTCTGTCGTTGCCGGGCGGATTTGAGTTTTTTGTTGCCAAAGGTGTTGGTCCAGGAAAGCATGAATGTCCGCTCGGCAAATTGATACGATGATTTTACGATCAGGCCGACTTCAGGTTGTTCTGTTGTACCAAACCAATTGTCTGAAAGAAACAGATCGTTTGCCGCAAAACGCAGTTTGCCCCATTTTTCACCCCAATCCTTTTCAATGCCAAGGCTGAATGCGCCGGTTGCTTTCCAGTAAGCCACCCCCCAGTAGTTGGGCGAGTCGTAATTCCCGGAAACTTCGAGCGTGAAATGGCGCGGCAAGTGGAAGGTCTGGGTCGTGTTGAATCCAAAATTGGTGCTACTGATTTGCAGGTTTTTGCCTTCTAACTTAAAATTGATCTCCGTGCTATTGACGTAAAAATTTTGCCGCATTTCCCACCATGAAGTGGCCTTTACGGGGAAGGACAGGTCAGCGCCAAGCACTTTTTGGTTGTCCAGATTTTCACGACGGTTGAATTGTCGGTTTTTGATTTTGTCCACCATAGGCAGGAAACGGATGGGACTATTTTCAAGACTGTATGCCAAGCCAAAATGCCAGGATTTTAGACTGTAATCCAACTTTACGGCATCCGTGAAGGAAGGCTGCAGGGCAGGGTTGCCGCCTTCCAAAGTGGTTGGGTCAGAAAAGATCAGCCAGGGGGCAAGTGCCCGGATCGGAGGGCGAGTGATTCGGCGGCTGTAGGAGAGATTCAGGTTTTGTTTTTCGGACAGTTTTCGTGTCACGAAAACGGAGGGAAACCAGGAACCATATTCCCGATCTACTACGTTGGGCATTTCCGCCGAGCCAAGGTTCGTATTGGTGAATTCATACCTTAAACCGGCTTTTACATCTGTTTTAGCATCTAATTTTGATGAAAAAGTAGCGTAAGCGCCGATCACGTCTTCGTCGAGATGGAACAGCGAGGTGTACTCGGGAATGACGGCCCAAGGCTGTTGGCCTGCCCTTTCGTCTACCTGCACGTCGTTGGTAAATCGCATCGTGGTAAACTTGGCGCCTGTTTCGAGTTTAGCATTTTTCCCAAAACCTAGGGAATAATCTGCTTTCGCCACGGCTATTTGGATGGGTGTTTTTTTGCTTAAACGCAGTTCGCTCGTCGAAGTGATCGCGCCCGACG